>CAZJUS010000007.1:0-30509 GCA_964549355.1 Candidatus Undinarchaeota archaeon
CTGCATCAGATGTTCTCCATCCTTTTGAACTGCAAGATGTGCCGATAAATATTTCAATAGATGTTACATCAGATGCAAACCTCAGTTATGTGAATGCTTCACTCTGGGCAGGTTCTGCACTGCAATCATATGTTGAAAACGCCGCCATCTCAGGAAACTCGACCCTTCTTTGGTTCAATAAAACAGACATCTGGAATTTGAATGAATTCGAACTGAAAATTAATGCGGAGGACATCACCGGAAATCCTGCAACACAAGTCACAAGAAGATTCAAAAGGTACAAAAAAGCGACCATCACTATCGACGGCCATTGGCTTGGTACTGGCGCCAACGCGGGAGAAACAGAATATAAATGGGAGGAAGTCTATGACAATGTCAATTATAATTTTACAGGGTCGGACGCAAGTCCTGCAAACATTCTGATTAGTATAGATGTGCCTGAAGCCGAAATTGATAAAGCAACCCTGTTCCACAAAAAAGACAACAACAACTATGTCGAGTTGATATGGAACGATGTCAATCCAAAAACACTCCACGACAATTTACATGTCTATGTCACGAATACGACTGCCAATGAGTATGGAATCAATTCAACAAAAGTCCCAGATACTGTCCGGGTGATGGTAACTGGATTCAGTGTTGGAACATCAGAAAGAATGTGTTTGTATGTAAATGACAATTATTCAATCACGCAGGGCACTGAAACAGGAATCTGGAATGAAATGACGTGTGCATCAACAGGGACAGGCACCTACCGCTTTTCAATAGCCGGAACAAATTCTTACATCGATGCAGGAGATTGGTCCAACGGAAGAGGGATTGGACTTAGAATTGGAAAAAAGACAGTAACTAGCGAGGAAGAAAACCCGAATGACAATACACTTGCCAGCACTCTTCCCGCCGGGACTGCAAGCATCACATTGACCCGTCCAAGTTCAAAAACAATAAATGTTGGTGAATGTGATGTTGCCAGATTCACAATAAGCAATGTTGGCACTGCGAGTGCAAGCATAACCGGGGCAACGGCTACAGGATTCACAAGTGATGAAATGACATTCACAGTTGTTTCACCTCCATCTTTTCCGATAACTGTAACTCCTGACACCAGTAAAAACCTCGATCTCAGTTTCTGCCCAATTGTCGCAGGCACATACAATGCGCAGGTCTGCATAGTTGTGAGCGGTTCCAATATCTGCAAGACACTTTCAGTCACAGGTGTGAATGCAAGCACAACAACTGAAATTGAAACGGCAGAAGAGAACAAAACATATGAAAACCTGAAGATGAAAGTGGAGGACCAAGATGGTGTTTTTGTAGTCACGGTGGATTCGGATGACGGTCCCGTCCCGGATGCCATAATTCAAGTTACGTATCCGGACGGAACTGTGGAGAATTACACCACCAACTCCTTTGGAAAAGCCAGTTTCACGCCTCTGGACGAAAAATTCACCATCAAGATATTCCATGGGGACGAAACCCTTCAGAAAAGAATCAATACAAGCGCGAGCAGGCTGAGCTTGGGGCGGGTGCTTATTGACCTGCTGATCCTGGCAATCATAATGGGGATTGGGATTTTTCTGGATGAAAAATTAATGTAATGAATTCCAACTGTGGTCAAAAGGTTCTGGAACAAATTTTTTCATTTTTAAGTATTCTTTTGGGATTCCAATGCAAAATTTTCTCAATGAACATTTTTGGCATTCCGGGAATTTAGTATACAGGGAAGCAAAATCATAATAAGTCTTATATTCCATATCAATCCGCGCAAATTTTTCAAATTTTTTAAGTTTACAAAGAGGAAAAGGTATGCTATTTGAAATGCTAATGTTTCTGTGTTTGATTTTGCAAAACTCTAAAATTTTCACAATATTTTTTCCAAGTTCCTCATAATCGGGCAGATATTTTTTCACCAAATCGGAATCATCATTCGGCCGGAACGGAGACAGCAACAAAGATGCATGTGAATCAAATTTCGATAAAAAATTAAAAAGCCCTCTAAAATGTTTGAAAGACATATTTATGTTTGTCAAAGGAATTGTGAAAGCGTGAATAATCCCAGGAAAACGAAAGGTGTGATTTAATGCTTGATTCAGTTTTTCAAAAGAACCGGGAGTTTGGACAATTTTCTCATATATTTTCGGACAATGAGACGGAACATTTAAGTTTATTTTATCCAGTCCGCAAGACACCAGATCACTAAAATATTTCAAATCTGAGAGGGCGATGCCGTTAGTCTCCAGAAGCACGTTAAATCCATTTTTCTTTGCAATTTGGATGTATTTTCGCAGGTTTTTGTCTCTCGTAGGCTCCCCTCCTCCTGAGAAATTAATAGTTTCACAGTCAGAGAATATAATTTCAGAAACAATTTGGCGGAAGGTCGGCTTGTCACCGGCATTGTAATGCTTGTTCCTTTGGCAAAAAACACAATTAAGCTGGCAGTCCTCTTCAAGATTGACAAGTAGTGTTTTTCTTTCATTCACTAATCTCTCCCCGCTTTTGCAACTATTTTTTTCGGGTCCATAAAAATAGGATACAATTCATCCGTCCCATAAAGCTTTGCATAATTTTTGTTGACACCCGGACAAATTGAGTTTAACCGGCAAATGTTACAAGCTTCTGATTTTTGATACACATCTTCAAAATATTCTTTTGTGAACAACTTAAATTCTTTTTCGCGGGAACCTACAGAATCTTCACGAGTAACGAGTCGACGCAACTCTGTATTATACTCTGCAAATTCCAATAAATAACATAAAGGGATTCGCTCAACCCTGAATGTTTTTTTTGCATGTTTTAAGAAGAAAAGGGCCTTTGCAACATCGAGTTCACATTCACTAACCTTTGGAACTACTGCATTATTATCTCCGGATCTTCCAACCGCATCAACAAAATTCAGCACATAATGATTTATGAAATCAAAATGACGGACCATAAAATTAAAAAAATCAAAAAGATGCGGGTAATTTTGTTTTACTATAGTTGTTGCAACAAAAACAGATATGCCCGCTTTGTGGGCAAGCTCCAAACCGTTAAGTTGTTTTTTCAATACACCTTTACCATTCATAATTTTATCAGTTAGTGCAGGTATATGAGAGTGTATAGAAAAAACAATTTGCTCTAAACCTGCATTTTTCAAAGCTACAACATTGTCCGGAGTCACAAGAGTACCGTTGGTCTGGATTCCTGTTTCAAATCCAATATCGCTGGCATAGCGGACCAATTCAATCAAATCCGGATGTAAAAAAGGTTCTCCGCCCGTTATTGAAAGTTTGCGGTATCCTTGAGCCAAATATTTGTTGAATGTTTTTCTTATGTCGTCACTCTTAAGAACTCCACTTCTATTACCTTGCGAGCAAAAAACACAGTTAAGATTGCAGCCCCGCATAATTTCAACATATGCAATCCTCATAGAAAACATTATTAATTTGTCAAATATAAAGTAATGTGAAAATAATCTGGAAAATCTTTTTGTTTGCAATTATTTCTTTAGCCTTAATCTTTAGCGGCGCCCTAATCGGAAAAAATCTAGAAAATTTACAAAGGAACAAAAAAATGGAACTGCTGAAAACAATATCCCAAAAACTTGGGCAGATAAATGAAATCGAAGGTGTTTCATCACCCATCGTCACCCGCATCGGAATCAGTTGCGCAAGGCTGTACTATATTTTCAACGATACCGAAGAACAAATCACAGTATGTCCTCTGGAGCTGACGGAAGAAGAAATCAAGAGTCTTGAAGGATTCAATGAATACCCTTTCCAGATAATCACAGACAAATGGCAGTATACTGAAAGTCAGACAATGGATCGGCTGGAGTATCTGAAAATTTTCCACCAAATCCAGCAGATAATTGAAAGCGATTAAAGGATTTTGATTTTGCTTCCTAGGACAGGAATAAATTCTGCACTGCCTCTTTTTTCAACATATTCCTTCCATGGCCCTTCACAAATATTGTAAAATCTGCAGTTCTTGCATTTTTCACCTTTCCATTTTCCTTCGTGGATTCTCCACTCTTCCCAGTTCTTAATTTTGAACTCTGTTTCATAGACGTCGGCAGGCGGAATGTATAATTCTGAAACCTGCTTCTCATAACCTTTCATTAAACAAAAAGGCATAGCTTCTGCCATTACTTTCAGGCCAGCATCCATACCGACCTGAAGTCCGCGGTGAATGTATGGAGCGGCCAATGAAATAAAAGGAACTATTGAATCAAAATTAATCCACGCACTCCCGACAGGATGGACAAATGCCAATTGATATTGATTCACTCCGAGGTGGACCAAGAGTTCTGATATATTTTTCACAAACCTGTAATTTGGTTTTGTAACAACTGTGTTGCTGATTATACTCACATCCCCATACTCCCGGACATTTCTGATCCCCTGAACAGTCTGCTTCCAAGCTCCCGGCACTCTGGACAAATAATCATGTAGCTCGGGAATATGTCCGTTCAATGCCGGAGAAAACTCATTCATACCTGCTTCAACTGTTGCTTTGGTGAATTTCTTTGAGGCAAATCTTCGTGCATTAGTCTGGACCTGTATTTTCTCATAGCCAAGCTCTTTTGCAAACCGTATCTGGGATATTATGTCTTTTCTCACAGTAGGCTCGCCCCCGGTAAAAACTACAGACCTGATGCCCTCATTAAACGCTTTCCTAAGCTCCTGCTGAATCTGCTCGGACGTCTTGCTTTTCAAGCTTCTCCGTTTGGAGCCTTGAGCACAGTGCCTGCACATGTTGTTGCAGGCATATCCTACTTTCAAATCCAGCCTTCTCTGAAATGTCATATGCGTGGCCTCTCATGATAAAAATTATACGCGCGGGAGAAGAACAGCATCTCTTCAACAGTTTCAGGCTTCACCTTGGCAAGCTTCCTAAAAGGACCGTCATCCCCAAGACATCCGGCATTCAATATTGCAAAGCTTGCAAACTCCGGTATGTTTGATGCGGGAGGTTCTCCTTTGGAAAAAAGAAGTGAATAAAATCTCGAACATACCATATCCGGCAGACGGTTGCCTTTGAATGCATTGAGTCCTCTCGGAAAATTGCCGGAAAGTGCCATTACTTCCCGGTAAGTTGTTGCATTATTCAGCCTCAAAAAAAAGTAATCGAAGTCAATCGGTCTGTCACTCAAATAAAACGCAACAGAGCAAAAACCAATGCATTCTAAATCTTCCTGTTCTAGGCATTCTTCAAATGAAAGGTTTTTTGCTCTTTCATTCACTTTCGGCAGACCAATCAAAGAATCGTGGCATGTCCCCGAAGGTTCCAAGTCGGCATCGAGCCCGTGGTTCCATCGCAGGTATATCTCGTTGGTTTCATCAGTCCGCAAGCCCTCGGCAATATTTTGTTCGGCATACTGCCCCACCTTGGTAAAGGTGCGCTCGACCCTGCGCTCCCACCCTTTGTCCAGATACCAAAAAGAACTGGACACAATTGCAAAGCAGACAATCACAAAAATCGCCAAAAGCCACTTTTTGGTCATCTATTGAGTAAATGCCCAACTTTAATAATTTATGGGATTAACGCAGATACTTATTGATTAAAAATAAGGACACTGCCTCCTGGAAGGCCTTCCTTTCTTTGCATTCTTTGGCATCCATGAAAATTTTGTTTCCCTTTTTCCTCCAGAGAAGAAGACAGGAACCGCAAACAGGATATATCGGGCAAGTCTTGCATTCTTCATAAAGTTGGTAGGAATCAGCAATTTCCCTTATTTTTTCAACCCATAAGTCTCCACCATCCTGGGTAACTTGCCCTATCTGCATGCCTTTCAGGTAAGGGTAATGCTTGAGTGTTTTTTTTCCAGACCAGACATGGCATGCTGACAGGGAGCCGTCGACTGCCATACTTATCCTTTTGTAGCCCGCTCCGCAACGCAGATGAAATTTATCAACGGAGAGCGAAAGGAATAACCGGTCAATTGCAGAAATGCCTGCACTTTCCAATTTCTCCACCAAATCAAAATAATTATCAAAAAACAATTTATTCTGCAAAGCTTCGGCCTCATGGGATTCACCCCTCTCAATACAAAGCATATTGTTCAAGACCACCTTTTTCACCTTCATCTTTGAAAGCTCATTCACAATATCGTCGATTTTGCCGAACTTGTCTTTTGTAAAGACCAGTTTTACATCCGAGGCTTCTGGAAGATTCTTAGAAAAAAATTCAATAGATTTCTTTGTCATTTTGATATTGTTTGGAACTTTTGATGGCCTCCATTTCATCTGAAGTCTTTCAGTCCCTGCATACGCAATTGAAACATAATCCACCAAGGGGCATAATTTTTCTCTTGTTTCTTGATTGAAAACACCGTTCGTGACCAGGTTTATTTTTGGCCGTATGAAATATGAGTCGGCAAGTTCTTTTGTTGTTTTAATCAAATCAGTCCTGAGGGTAGGCTCCCCGCCAAAAGGTATAATGGTAGGTTCGGGTTCGGAATAAGGTGCAATCAACTCAAAATAATTCTCAATCATTTTTTCAGTTATGTCAACATTTTGAGGGGCATTCACAAAACAATATTCACAGTGCATATTGCAGTTGAGAGTCAGGTAAAGAACAATGTGTTTAAATGAAAGGCCCTCCTCTGGGGGTTTGAACCACTGAAATCTGGGCGGGTAATACACATCCGATACAAAAAGCATTTTTTGCTCCAGATCAAGATTTATGTTTCCATCTTCTCTTTTAAAAAGGGTCGTGGCAAGGCGGGGGGTGAACTCCACTACTTTCTTCCTGTCCAAGCTGAGACCTTTCAAGACATCAACCTTCAAATTTGAAAACCTGTGCAACAAGATGCGTGTGTACTATGTGTACTATGGGTGTTGTGGGAGCTGTGGGTGCTGTGGGTGCTGTGGGAGCTGTGGGTGCTGTGAGATCCGTGTGAAGAATGGCTGGCAGTCACTTTGCCACTTGAGTACGACGGTGCCACAGCCATCGCGGGGAGCAAAGCAACGGAAGCTGCCATTATCAAAGATGCCGAAGACACCAGCTTGTTCTTGTCGAAAAATGCGCTTTCATCGTGGACAAGCTCTTTTAGTTTTTTCTTGAGGTGGAGGGGCATAATATGTAGTGTGCCAGGGGTATTTATTGTTTTTTGGGAGGTTCCGCCCATGACCGCAGCATCTTTTCAAAATCGGCGTCCTCATCTGCCCTTTTAATGAGAAATTCCACCATCTTGCCGTGCGTCCTGCACCTGCGGTCAAAGGGAAGCCTGCTCATTATGTCCCCGGACATCTTGTAAGCTTCAATCGGGCAGAGTCCGCAGAAAGGCTTCAAGGCGCATCTGTCGCATAAATTGACAAATCCAGATGAAGCTACTGCCAACCCCTTCACAGTATCATTATTGATGGCTTTTGAAAACTTTTGATCCACCGTGCAGACCTTGAATTCCTCAAACATCCTGCCTTCATCACAAGTATACACCGAGCCGTCGGGCGAATACGCCAGCTGGCTTATGCCTGCTCCGCACGGCATTTGAAGTTCGCAGTACCCGGGCTCAATCCCGGCATAAAGTTTCTTCGCAATAATCTCCGCCATGCCTTCTATGAGGTGCTTGCCGGAAGTGTTCAGTTCAAAAATATATTCCACGACTTTTTTCCACGCATCGACAAATGCTTCGGGAGGATATCCGAGCTCGTCCCAAATTTCAGATGCCCTGCCAAAGTATCCCAAGTATTTGAACCTTATTCTTTTGAATCCAAGTGAATCATACTCATCTATAATTTCTTTCCAGTGAGGAAGTGAATGCTTTGTTATGACTGGGAGCGCATTGAGGTGCGGGTAATCAATTGCTCTGAATTTTTTAATGCATCTTACCACATCATCGTAAGTCCCGCCGCCACTCAGATATCTGCGGTGCAAATTGTGAAGTTTTTTCGGGCCGTCCAGTGAAAAGCAAACTCCAACTTTGTTTTCTACAAAAAATTTCATTTTTTCATCGGACCACTGAGTTCCATTGTTGATAATCGAAAATCCAATATTTTTGCCTTTTTTCTCTGCAAGTTTCTTCGAAACATCAACTATCTTTTTTATTGCACCAAAATTAAGGAGGGGCTCGCCTCCGCTGAACTCCACAACAATGTTTTTTGCAGGCGACTGGAATATGAATTCTGCGGTCTTTTTGGCGGTATCAGTGGACATTTTTTGCTTGTTCTTTGCATTGGAATAGCAGTAAACGCATCCCAAGTTGCATTCATTTGTGACTGCTATAACGTGAAGCGAGGTTCCATTAAGGAGATGCCACATTCTTTTTGCAGCCATATCTCCAACAGTGTGGACGGTGCTGTTGGTAAAGATCATGCCAGCATCCAGCATTTTTTTGAAAAATTTCGGGTCTTTTTCAAGCGAATAGGAACTGAAGAGATGAAATTCTTTGCTGCTCAACAAGCTCCAATTCCCCAGGTCGTTGCTGACTAAAAATTTTTCCCCAAGTTTTTTCACACGGAAAAAGGGAATATCATAATTCACTTTGCCTTCCATTTCATTTCCTCCAGCATGCGGTTGAATTTTTCATAAATTTTAGTTTCAGCATTGGCATCGGTTACTTTCTTCTTAAACACCAAATACTTTTCATTTTTCTCATACTCCTCCCCAAAAGTTTTCACTGCAAGCTCCCGGGGGTAAAAATCAAGATTCACTCTGAAAACAAGGACGCCATTTTTATTCAGAATCCCTTTCATCAGAGTCACCAAACTTGTCTTCCCATTCTTTGATTATCTCTTCTTCGTCATATTCATTTTCAACAGGGAAGCGGTTGGATAATCCCTGGATGAGCGCTTCCCGGACACCGCGGTTTCTGGCCAACTGCACTGCATAAAATGCAGAAGCAGTCAGTTCATCATAAAAAAGCCTGCCGAGGTCACGCAGACTGCCCTTGAAATTTCTCGGCTTCAAAATCGCATAAACTGCATCTTGGAGAGAGCCTTCAAGAATCACATATGCTTTTTCCATAATAGAATATGCTGCGTTGTAAATCAAATCAACAGGATATATTCTTGGGTCTACCTTGACCACCACAAGGTTTCTCTTATCATCAGGTTCAATAAAATCAAGGTCGCGTGCCATGAGTGTTGGAATTGCAGGGCTAAATAAAACTTATGGAAAAAGTATGAAGGTTGCTATGAAACCCAATGACATGAAAGGGGCGGAAGGCATGTGACCTTCGAATTTGAAGGAAGCAAGCAGTGAATAAAGCAGAATCCCCCCAAGAATCCCAACGGTGTTTACCGGGTAAATGAAAAACATCAGCAAAGTCAAAGGAAGTGCTAGCTCATAGACAAAAGGGAATTTTTTGGCGATCAAGAAAGGGACCGCCATCAAAATCAAAAAAGACAGTCTGAAATTCGGAAGCAGGGGGGCAATAAAAACCGGCAGGAGGTATTCCCTTGAAAATTTGAATTTGAATTTTATCTTCTTTGAGAAGACAGCTTCAGCAAAAACAAATGCCAGACAGATCCCAAAAAAAGCTACAAAAGGAAAAGCAAAACTGGAATTGCTGTTCGGATGCAGTAGCGATGCCATCGACACAAAAAATTTTGCATCCCCCGGCCGCCAAAGGCCGAAAAAATAAAGGAAAAGTGAAAATACTGCATAATAAAACAAATATCTTAAATAGTTGAAAAATAAGTAGCGGGCTCCTGTTTTAAGAAAAAACAAAGTGTTGAGGGCCAAAGAAGCCAGAAAAATGCGTATGATAAGTGTATTCTTGATTCGATGCTCTTTCAAGTCGGTATAGGATGCAATAACTGAAAAAAAGACCACAGCAGGCCCAAACAAAACGTCAGTCGCAGTCAACACCCAAACTCACCTCATTCTTTCCCTGCGGAAGGATTATGCCCAGCTCTTCCTTTTTTCCGTCGGGTGGGATGGAATCGCGGGTCTGATTATGAAAAGCCAGAAAGCCAAAATGAAATACATCAACGCTCAGCGTGCAGTTGGCCGGCTCCTCCGCTGAATTATTGACAAAAAAAGAAACCACCGCTTCACGGTCAGATCCTGGAAGATTCCTGCCCTCTATGATCTGGATACTTTCAATCTTAAAAGATTCGTGCGGCTCCAAAAACAAAAACATCATCACTGAAAAAAACAGCACAATAAACAGAGCTGCGTCCAACAACCGCGGTTTAAGCACTTAAATAACCCTGCACACAGTTTAAATATCCCCCTGGTAAAAACTCTTGATGCTGCGCAGAAGTCTGGCGGTTTTGCTCCTGTTTGTTTTGATTCTGAACGCCGGCAGGGCTGATATTGCGTATGTCTACATACAAGACCCTTCCAGTGACGTAAGAGTCAATGGCGCAACGATGTCCGTCTCTTCAGGGTCAAATTGCCAGACAACCAGTTATAATGCCAGGACTCTGCCAGGTTCGAACACCTGTAGCTGGGAATATAGCTATTCCATTTGTGACGAAGAGGGGGAATGGAAAGCAAAGATAAATGCATACTCTTATGGTTGCACATCAAGTTCCGGGATTTCATGTTCAAGCCAGGGTTGGAGTAATGGAGCCGGCAGCTGTTCTTTAGGAGGCAATGACTGTATGGACGCTAATTTAGGGTCCTATGCAACCATCTATTACGTTGATTTTGACAAAGGGAAAGACGATACGAGCCCGTATAATGATGCCAGCGGATGGAACTACACAGGCAACTGCTGCAAGGCTGCAGGATATTATTGGAACATTGGCGGAGAATCCTCCGCCACGAGTTGCTGTGAAGACAGCAATGAAGAGAGGAGAGTCAGTGCATACGATTCTTCAATGGACGGCACTGCCGATGGAACTGATGCATGTTGCTATACTGAAAACGGGCCGAAATGTGTGGACGCAAATACCTGTTACAACACGGGCTCAACAAGCCATGATGCCGACGGCGACGGGGACGATGACTACTGCAGTTCTGGAACCTGGTATGACTGCAATGCGGACAATACTGAAAGTGAATGCTCAAGCGGGCAATACTGTTCAGGCAATGATTGCGTTGCCAAGAAGGCAAACGGCGCCGCATGCACCCATAACGTGCAATGTTCTTCAGGCATCTGCGATTTGGACGGATGCGGACTGTGCGTAAGCACTGCCACTGATACAGACGGAGACGGATACAATGACGACTCTTCCTGTGATGCATGCCCCACAGACCCCGACGACCACGGGGGCGCAAGCGGAAGCTGCGAAACCAAAATCGCAGGCCTGATTGTGATGGACGACAGAAGCGGTTCCAGCATTGAACTGTACGCAGAAGGAACGCAGTGGACGCCCGACACCGGAGACTTCAGCGAAAAATCCACTGATTCTTTTGAAGGCACTTATTCAACACACAACCGGGGAAGCTGGGTCCGCAAAAGCACCAGCTACGATACAGCAACATACCCCCGGGTTGTTTTTGCGTACAAAATCGACAACACTGAAATCGCGTGCCTCATGGTGCATTCGGGTTCGACATGGTATAAAATTGCCGACACCCCGACTACATGCTCCAGTTCGTACTCCAATACCGCCCATGCAGCGACACTGATAAACGATGGAAAATGGCATGTCGAATCAGTAAACATCAGCGATGTATCGGGCACAGTGGATTGGATAATTTCAGGCGGGACCGGAGACATCTACCTGGACAATGTCTATGCCATCAAAGACCCTGTCATTTATTCCAAACCCACAAACACACCATCAGCAACACCGGGCACCAAGCTCATTGTTTACTCTGTATGCACTGATGATGACGGGCCGTCGGACATAGGCAACCACGCCAACCTCATCAATTACCAGGATGATGACAGTTCACCCAACAGAGGTTATTATCATTGTTCCGGCACAGATGTGGCAGAATATTCCGGGACCACATACGGTCAGCAATATTCAGAACTGTTGACTTCAGAAAGCAGTTGCTGGACCAAGGGCGATGCCAACATCATGAAAGCCGTACTAAGGACTGAAGGGCAGCCAAGTGAATACGGAGAATATGTGAATGACATCTCACTGAGATGCCAAGGAAGCGGGGAGGCAAACTGCTGGAAGCACAACTCCGCAAACAACCGCGTCTATACTGAAGCTGCCACTCCTGCATGTGAAACAACCAACAACAACTATGATGTTGATTTCCAAACATACGACTGCCCTGCTGCAAGCGACGGGGAGGATTACTGCAACGCAACCATGAGCTGTGATGACGGGGACAACCAGGTCTTCATAGGCAAGTGTGAACTCAAAAAAACGTTGGCAAGAGGGGTCATTGACACCACGGATTATGCGTCCGGGACGGAAAGGGACTTGTCGTTCCTGACTGACATTTCGACCACTTCCGACGCATGCATAATGTATGATGTTTACGATGCAGAAAGCAGCGGAATATTTGATTTGTACGTCGGAAAAACCAAAGTCGCTGACGCAGAAGGAGGGGGCAATAATGTGTGGATGAGGTATAGATTCTACGATGTGTCATCATATGTCAGCACAGGGCAAAACCTGTGGGAATTTGATGATGATGTTTGTTGCCACATATATGACAATCTGCTGTTCGGCTGGCTGGTGAGTGAAACAGGAAGCGGTGCAGACGGGTCTTCAAGCACCAGCTGTTGCGATGACTCCACTGATTGCGTCGATGATTACGTCAAAAACGAAACATGGGGTTGCTACGACACGGGAACTCAAAGGGATACAGGAGGAGGGGACGGTGCAGATCTCGAAGAATGCAGGAGCGGAGTCTGGTATGCCCAGGATGATGATTCAACCGCGTGCACCAATATACAAGGGGCAGGCCACTGGAACCTGGGCGGAAACGGAGGGGACAGCAGTGCATGTTGCGGGGACGATAGCACAGACTATTTAATCACGGAAACTTCCGACAGCGACGCACCCTCGAATTTTGTGGGGACGCAGACCGCGTGCTGCGACACTTCAACGGATTGTGTCGACGACAGTGATAATTGTGTAGATACAGGCACTGCATACGGGACAGTCCCGCAGAGGGCGTACTGTGCAGGTTCAAACACCTGGCAGGGAGGGGACGACAGTAGCACTGCATGCACTGCAATTGCAGGCGCCAGCCACTGGAACAGGGGCGGAGAAGTCGCTGCGACCACCTGCTGCGGAGATGATTCAGGGGAAAATCTGAATACTGAAACCCAGGGAACCGACGCGCCTGCCCTGTTTGATGATGGGACTGATGCCTGCTGTGACCTTTCAACGGATTGTGTGGAAGCTGACACCTGCTATGCTGATGGGGCGACCACAGGGACTATTCCGAACAAGGGATACTGCAGCAGCGGGTCTTGGCTGGGCGGGGATGCAAGCCAGACTGTATGTGATGCAATTGTGGGTGCGAACCACTGGAACAGGGGAGGGGAAGTTGATGCAACCACCTGCTGTGAAGATGACTCGGGGGAGAATTTGAATACTGAAACCCAGGGGACCGACGCGCCTGCCCTGTTTGATGACGGGACTGATGCCTGCTGTGACCTTTCAACGGATTGTGTGGAAGCTGACACCTGCTATGCTGATGGGGCGACCACAGGGACTATTCCAAACAAGGGATACTGTAGCAGTGGAACTTGGTTGGGCGGGGATGCAAGCGAAACTGCATGCACTGCAATTGCAGGCGCGGGCAGATGGATGAACTCCAAGTGCTGCGGGGACGAGCCCGCAAGTTCCGAGGACGACTTTGAGAATTCCGGTTCGGGCAACTCCTGCTGTATCGACGGCGTGGTTGTGTCCAGCGATAGCCTGGCATCAGGGTATGCCAATGAAATCCTGTGCTATGACGGCGAGGCATATTCATGCAACAGGGAATCGGAATTCAGTTTTGATACTGATTATATTACTAATGCCAAAGTGGGCAGTCACTACTGCACGGACAGCGGGTGGGACAACAGCGCCCAGACCAACAACGACTACAGCAAAACAGTCTGCGAAGACAACGGCAACACCTGGTTCGGCGGCGAGAGTGAAGAGGCCTGCTGCGAATCCGGAGAAACCTTTGTTGCAGAGTTCGTGCCGGAGGACGGCATCGCCGCCAAATTCAAATTTGATGAGGGGACGGGGACCGCGGCATACTACAGGCCGGGCGGACTGATGGGAACTGTAAGCAGTGCAACATGGGAGGCGGGGCGGACTGTAAGCGGGAAGGCCCTGCGGTTTGACGGGGTCAACGACTATGTCGAAATCCAGGACTACCCTGAAATGAAGCTGGACCAGAATCTGACGCTGGCATTTTGGATGTACCCTGAGTCGGTCGGGACATCAAGGCAGAATCCGCTGGACAAAAGCTATGGCGGGGAGTTTGCGCTCACACTTGAAAATTCTGCAAACGGCGTCGGAAAAATGCATTATTATCACGGAACGGCCAGGAGTGGAGGAAACTACTGGACATGGACTGCTTTTGAAACAGGCAACTTCACCAACAACACTTGGTATTTTGTGGCAATCACGCGGAACAATGCAACCCATGAAATGAAAAGCTATAAGAACGGGAAGTTGATGGCATCCACCACCTATTCGCTGGAGAATGCACGGATTCCCAGCACAAGCACGTACCCTGTGACAATAGGATACGGCTATGCAGGAGGCTTTGTAGGCGTCATCGATGAGGTTATGATTTTCAACCGCACCCTCAGCGAAGACGAAATTGACATCCTGTACCGGAGCTACCCTGAAGCAAACCAGATGGACCTGAAAGGCTATTGGCCGTTCAACGATAATATGAATGACTACTCTGCATATTCAAACACCCTGACCAACAACGGTGCGACCTTCGTGACGGGGAAGGAAGGCAGCGCGTTGAACTTTGCCTACGACGGCACATACAAATACGCAACAGTAACCGACAGCTCCCTCGACATCACTGACGACATCACTCTCACCATGTGGGTGAAGCCCGACATAAACACCGCAGATGACACGGGAAGCACATGGTGGCATATCTTCGCCAGGATGGAAGGGGCCAAGTTCGAATCCGGCTACTACGGCACAGCAGGGCCACGGTTCAAGCCGTACAATGATGCAGGGAGCACTTTCGATACAAACGCGGGGCTTGACCTTGACGCGGGCACATGGTATTTTGTGGGTTTTGTCAAGAACGGGAGCTCAGTAGGGGTTTATGTAAACGGCAGACTGGAAGCGCAGAGGAATGACTTCACGGGGACTTTGAAAAGCGGGACCCAGCTGAATATAGGAGGCCTCGCAACACAGGGCAACTTCAACGGAAGCATCGACGACTTCAGGATATACGGCCAGGCCCTCTCCCCATCGGAAATTCAATTTTTGTACCAGCAGGAAAAATGGCAGAAGTACGCCTGCGAATCAGGGGCAAAAACGGAATGCTCCGGCAGCACATGCGCCAACACATCATCAAAAGGCTCCTACTACTACTGCGTTGAAGGCACCTTCAAAAAATACAGCATGGTGCAGGATGACTGCCAGACTGCCTGCGAAGCATACGGAGGCATATGGAAAGGAAAAGGCGGCGATGAAAACTGCTGTTCGCCGTTGCAGAGCTACGAGGCATGGTGCGACGGAACAGGCAGCGTCTGTTCGGGAGGCACATACGCAACCTGCGATGAATGGTGCGACATCAATGGAGGGACCATAGGCGGGTACACATGCACCAGCGACAGGGACTACGACTGCTCCTCAATAGGCTCGTGCTCAGAAGGAGTGTGCCCATGCGCCCTGTCGTCGACCAAGACGTGCACCGACGACAGCCAATGCGGGGACGGCAACTGCGTTAGCTTCAAGAATGCCGGCGTGGACGCTTCAATGGGGAGCTGGGGGGACACGCCGTCAGACGCCGAAAGCATCTGCTGCGAGGCCAACGCCTGCGTATACGACAGCGACGGCAACGGCTTCATCGACAGCTGTGCGGTGAATGGAACGGACAATATTGATGTGGACGGGGATGGGGACTCTGATTTCTGCTACGAGGGGACATGGAGGGAATGCCTCGACTACTCCGCAGAAAACAGCCTCGCATCCGACTGCGCCTGCTCCCTCGGCTCCATGGCAGTGGACAGCGGGGGATGGGTCTGCAGGGTTTCGCCGGTCGATACAGGGGCCATATCGTGCGGCAGTCCGTGCGACAGCGACTCAAATTCAGGGACAGAGGAAATGGTGGACAGGAGCGGGCTGTGCAACCTTGTGCCGGATGTGTGCACCAACTCATGGTACACTGCAACGTGGGAGGGCAACACCAGCCTGCTGGATGTGCAGGTGAATATCTCCTGCCCGTGCAATTCATACGCCTACTGCAATGTGAGCGTCGGCGGGGATTCGGGTGTGGTCTATGCAGGGGGCTTCACAGCGCCGAACGGCGAACTGACGCACCATGTATTCAATCCAAATCTCAATTACAATTACAACAATGTGAGCATCAACTGCAGCTGCTACGGTGTGGGCCAGGAATGCAGGAGGGAGCTGGACCCTGCCTTCGTGCTGACTGAAGAAACCATAAACCCCCAGCTGTGCCTGGCGGGCCAGTCCTGCCTGACTTCAATAAGCATCGAAAACACAGGCAGCGTCAAGGCATTCTACAACCTGACCATGAACACAAGCGTCCAGTCCAGCAAGGCCACCAACACCAGTGCAGGCTATGCAGGGGCCGGCGAAACCAGCACAGAAGAGTTCTACAACAAATGGTCCTGCTCGGACGTCGTGCCCACCTGGCAGAGCCTGAAGAACTATACTGCAATCAATTACGATTACGCCCTGGACCTGGCCGATGTCTCATATGTAAAGAACGGGTCCGGGACGGGGTGGCTTGTCCAGTGCAACAGCGTGACCGACTGCCAGACCTGCTACTCCAGCGAAGGCAACTACTGGGCTTTTGGAGCTGCCAGCAACTTCAGCTGTTCGGACAATGTCTGTTGCGGGAGCGGGGAGCATTTCATGAACGGCGCCTGCTGCACGTCCAACCAGCAGTGCTGTCTGACTGACGACGTCTGCGACAGTGGCGAGTGGTGCGACAATTACACTTCAACCGGAGGCTATTCAGGCAAATACTATCAGGGCCAGTTCTACTGCACAGATACCAAGGGCGACGGCTCCGCATGCTATGAGGACAGGGAGTGCATCAACAGCTGGTGCGGTGGCGGGATATGCGCGGACTCCAATCCGGTCCCGCTGAGCGAATGGTTCGAATGCAAACCCCAGGTAAGCGGCATACTCTGCGACTATGAAGCCGCCGGCTCGGGGCCGAAAGGGTGCAACGGAGACTCATACTGCTCCGAAGGCAGTTTCTGCTATACCCCCAGGCATGCCTGCCTGCAGTGCCCCCGCGCGGACTCTGAGTTTGGAGGCATAAACATGAGCAAGGACGGCCTCTGCCCGTCGTCCAACTGCGTTGGGTACGACTTCGACTGCTGTGTGGCCGATGCCAACTGCTCCAGCACCAACTGGTGCGACGCAACCAGCACCTGCAGGGCCTGCTCGACGCAGAAGGACGTCATATGCTCAAGCTCAAACTGCGTGGGGATAGACCCGGACTGCTGTTCAACCGCCGCCGACTGCGCTTCGGGGGAGGAGTGCAGTGGCGGGACCTGCATCGGCAACGTCGGGGAGGACTGCAACAGCGACTCCGACTGCACATCGGGGCTTGAATGCGTGGGCGGCACCTGCCTCAGCAGGAATTTCATGACCATAGTGCCCGAAGCCCCTGCCAGCGGCTACTACAACGCAAGCGTAGGGGACATACTCAAGTACACCATACTGGTGGCCAACCCCCAGCAGACGGAAGACACCTTCACTGTCCAAATCTCCACCTCGACCGGCCATGACGCGGGCTTCGCCCGGATAGACAATGACATGAGCAGGACCTTCAGGCTTGGCTCGGGCAGCACTGAGAAGCTCCTGCTGACTGTCTTCGCCGGAAGGCAGGCCCTGGCACCCTCGGACGCGCTTACAATAGTGCTCAAGGCCAACAGCACCTCCAATACACTGCTCGGCGACAGCATTACCGTCAAAATCGATGTCAAATCCAAGCTGGCGGAAGGCATGCCGAAAGCTCCGGCTTCGCCTGCCCTGCTCCTCCTGCTGGCGGGGCTTGCAATTGGTTTGGCAACTTTAAGGTAAAAACTTATAATTAACTCGATAGTAACTTTGCATGGGCATAGTCAGAAAGATACTCGGCGACGAGAAGCTTACAAAAACGGAACTTATTTCCATGAAAGACGAAGAAACCAGAGAGGATTCGAGCGCTTTTGAATCTTCCAGCAGTTTTGAAAAGAGGGAGGGCTCAGGCGAAAAAATCACAACCGAAGATTTGATTCCAAAGGGCATTGAGATGTTCGTCAGGCTGGACGACTACAAGAGCATAGTGAACCAGCTGAAGAGGCTCGATGGGGTCATTGAACGCTTGGAGGAGCTTGAAAAATCCCACTCTGAAATTCAGGAGATAAACGACAGATTCGTTGAACAGCTGGAGCACGCTCTGAGCGAGATGGAAGAAGTCAAGGAAGGCCTCGGCGAAAACCTGAAAATTCAGGACAAAAGATTCTAATGCTTGATTAGGGTTTGTAGCCGAACTTCCTCAGCAAGGCGTGCCTTGCTTTTGTTTCTTTCTCCCCTTCAACCCCAAGAGGGGGTGCGCCGTCCACCACGCCTACAATCCCGCGCCCAAGCTGTGTCTCGGCGACCACGACCTGCAGAGGGTTGGCTGTCGCAGCCCACAAGGTCACTATTTCAGGCACCTGCCTGAGGCGGGGCAGGACGTTGATGGGATAGCCTTCCTTGAGGAAGACAATGAAGCTGTGGCCGGCGGCAATTTTCTCTGCATTGGCCACCGCCAGGTCCATGAGGTCTTTGTCATTGCCCGCTTTCCGGATGAGGCGGGGGTCCGAGGCCTCGCAGAAGGCCAGCCCAAATTTTATGCCGGGGGCGGAATCCGCCACCGCTTCGAAGACATCCTCCACAGTCTTGATGAAGTGCGAGGTCCCAAGAATCAGATTGACATGCTCGGGCTTCTCGACATCTACGACTTTCAGCTCAACCATGCATGGGTTGGGCCCGGTCATTAATAAAAATAAAGATTATAAGCCCCCGGCTCAAAAAATCGCATGGACGACAAAACCCGCCTGGAGCTGATAACCCGGGAGCCGACTGCCGAATTCTTGACTGAGGACGAGCTGAAGCATGCAATAGACGCCGGCACGCCCCTGAAGCACTATATCGGCTTTGAAATCTCGGGCAGGATCCATCTGGGGACAGGCCTGAGCATCATGAAAATGGCGGACCTGCAGAAAGCAGGGGTTGAAACATCAGTCTTCCTTGCGGACTACCACACCTGGATAAACAATAAGCTGGGCGGGGATTTGGAGTTCATACGCAGGGCTGCCAGGGAGTATTTCGGAAAAATTGCCGTGGAGCTGGTGAAGGTCGGCGGGGGCGATCCCAAAAAAGTCAAGCAGGTGCTGGCCTCCGACATCTACAACAATGATTACTGGGCCACCGTAATCAAGGTTGCCAAGAACACCGGCATCTCCCGGACCATGAGGAGCGTGAGCATCATGGGGAGGGATGAAGCCAAAGCCAAAAGCATGCCGACCGCATGGGCCATCTACCCCATGATGCAGGCTGCGGACATACTCTTCCAGGGCATCAATATAGCCCACTCGGGCATGGACCAGCGGAAAATCCATGTGGTCACCAGGGAAGTCGGGATGAAAGTGGCCGGCTACAAGCCCATGGCCCTCCACTGCCACATGCTGTTGGGCCTGCACAAGCCGGCGGTCTGGCCTGTGCCGAAGGACAAGGAGGGCAGGTGGGCCATGTTCAAGATGAGCAAATCCATTGCGGGGAGTGCAGTCTATGCGGACGACTCGGAGGAAGCCATCCGCAAAAAAATCAAGAAGGCTTTCTGCCCGGAAAAGGAGGTGGGCTACAATCCGGTGCTGGACTGGACCCGCCATTTTGTCTTCAGCCCCATGTTCAAAGAACCTGACTTTGAAATTGCCCGCCCGGAGAAATTCGGCGGGGACGTATCCTACAGGCATTTCGAAGACCTCAAGCGGGACTTCAGAGCCGGGAAGCTGCACCCTATGGACCTGAAGGCCGCCCTGGCGGACCACATAGCCGGCATGCTCAAGCCCATAAGGAAGGCAGTTGCAGGCTCGCCGATTGTTGAAGCCATCCAGGAGCGGACCACGCGGTGAGCCCGCATACTACGCAACAAGCCTCACAAAGAAGCTGGAGAATATGGCAAAATAGAATATGCCTGTGAAGGCCGCCAAGACCCTGGGGAAAGGCAGGCTGGTCTTCAGGCCTCCCCGGGTTGCCTTATAGTATGCATAGCTGATGAGCATAAGGAGTATTGGGAGCGTCAGCTCGCCGGCCACAGCCAGCACATCAAGGAAGCCGAAGCCGAATACCACTGAAGCTGCATAGATGAGGAGGGCAGGGCCTGTTGTAAGGGCTGTCGAGACCTTCCGCGGGAGCTTGAAGTCATAGTTGTAGATGTGCTGGGTGCAGAGTCCAATCCCAATGAACGAAGTCAGGAGGGCGAAGAGCGTGAACAGCGAAATCACCACCTCAAAGAAGCCCCCGTAGTATATGGCCAAGCCTTCCGTCCCCAGGTCGGTCATCTGCGGGCCCAGGACTCCAATAGTGGAAAAAGAGAATGCAATATAGAGCAGGACGCAGATGATGGTGCTTATGGCATAAACTTCAGTGCCACGCCCTTTGGAGAGGTAGTCCGCTTCAGGAAGAATGTTGATGCCGAAGAGGGCGAAGAGCATGGTGCCTGCAATAACGCCCAGCCCTCTGATGCTCCCGCAAGAGCCGAAAGACAGGCCGGAAAAATTGAAGCCGTTGGCAACAGATATAGCGACAAGAAAGCTCACGAGTATTATTGAAAGGGGTTTGTCTATTTTTTCAACAATCCTGGTCCCGCGGAAGACCACATAGGTGCCGAAAATGAAGAAGGCCAGGCTCGCAAGCACATCGTTCAGCGGGAGTATGACTGCCAGCTGGCGGCCGAAGCCTATCAGATACGCTGAAAGGGCGCCGTACATGGAAAAAATCAAAGTCAGGTAGATGAGGATTTTCCATTTTTCACCGATGACGCTCGAAATGAGGGCGGGAATCTGAATGGGTTTCTTTTCTTTGTTTATGAGGTCGGAAACCATCGTCCCGGACAAAATCAGGAAAAAGGCGATTACTGAAGAAATTACAAGGCCAACAGGCCCGGATTCAAAGAAGGCCATAGGCAGGGCCAGCACACCTGCGCCTATGGTGGTGGAAATGGCCAGAGCAATCGCACCCAACACTGTAAGCTTCAGAAATCATCGCATTTATGCTTTGCTGGAGGGCAGGTATTTTAAACTTCAAAGTGAAAAGTTCATGTGCTTGGAGGAACAGAAGAGCCGAATGCAATCCATTACCACGGCTTACCGATGAGATGAAAGAAAGGGTGAAAAATGAGAAGGGCGACTACGCTGCCAGCACCATCTATGGCTTCGAAACAGACTTGGACGGGGTGCACGTCTACAGGGGAATCCATGTGAAAAATGCCAAAGGGTTCAAGAAGAAATTCTACGACAGCTACACAGAGATGATTGACGAAATAATGAATGAAGCGGACAAGCTGGACCGGAAAGACTTCTATGAACGGGTCGAAACTGCTGCGCACGAAGCCTTCCACGAGCTCGAGATGTATAAAAACTTGGACCAAATGGCCGGCCAAACTTTGTCCGGAGCGGGCCAGGAGCTGTCGGAAGCCGAAGAGGAAGGCTACGTGTCGGATTCACTCGCAAAAGCAGAACTTGAAATTGAAATGCTTGCTGAGAATTACCGACGGCAGACGATACAAACAAAGGGCTACGAAATCAGCGACAAGCTATACACGAACTATATTGAACCGGCAATGAAAATTGTGAATAACATGGAATATGGCCCCTTAATAAAACATGCTCCTGAGTTTTTGAACTCAATAGGCTTTCTTTCGAGTTACCGATAAAATTTCCGCAGCCTTCTCAGGAGTTTCGACCACATCGAATTTCTCAATCAGCAAGTCATTCACTTTTGTGGCAAATTTTCCGGGAGGAGAGACAATAATCAGTGGTTTTCCTGAAACTTTGATTTTATTCACAATAGTTTCATTGAGCTTCGGCAACTGGAAGAGAAAAATTGCAATCAGGGCATCAACTGCTTTATCTTTGGAAACATGTTTAAGTGCAAACTCAAAGTCATCAGGGGTGGCACTGCCGGTCAGGTCGAGGGGATTGCCTACAACCACATGCTCAGAATAGTGTTTCTTCAGTGTTTTTACTGTATTTTTGGAAAGGTCCGCCAGCTTCAGCCCGTTTTCCTCAAGGGCATCGCTGGCCATTACTCCGTAACCGCCCCCGCAGGTGACAATCGCGACCCTTTGGCCTTTGGGTTCGGAAGTATCCAAAAGCTTCAGGGCCCCAAGAAGCGTATCAACATCATTCACCATTGAGATGTTCTTTTGGGTGAACACTCCTTGGTATATCTTGTAGCTCCCTGCCATCGCACCCGTATGACTTTTTGCAGCACGGACACCCTTCTCTGTCTTTCCAGACTTCAATGCAATAATCGGTTTCTTCACTTTCACTTTTTTGAAAAACTCCTTTCCATTTTTGAGGCCTTCAAGATAGAAACCGATTGCTTTTGTTTTTCTATCTTTCATAAAATATTGAAGAATTTCAGTCTCATTCACATCAAGCTGGTTCCCATAACTTGCAATTTTGCTGAATCCAATTTTCATTTTATTGGACCAGTCTATCAAAGAAGCAATAGTCGCACCGCTTTGGCTGAGGAGTGCTATCTTCCCAGGCTTCGGCATATCAACTCTTTCAGTCGGGAGGAATGTTGCGTTCAAATTCACAGAAGGGTTCATCAAACCGAGACAGTTCGGCCCCCATACCCTGATTCCAAAATCATTTGCGGTTTCCATAATCTGCAAATCCAAATCCTTCCGCCCAACTTCACCGAACCCTCCTGAGAGTATAAGAGCCCCTTTGAGTTTTCCTGCAACCTGGCGGAGGGCATCGGGAACAAGGGTGGCGGGAATTACAAAAATGCCCAGGTCGATTTTCGGCAGGGTCTCGGGGGTGTATATTTTCCTGCCTTCAATTTCATCAATATTCGGATTGACAGGGTAAACCTGCCCTTTGAAGCCCCCTTTAATCAGGTTTTCGTAGATGACACGGCCGGGTTTGTCCGGACTCCGGGAGACGCCAAAAACGGCAATGCTTCTTGGTCTGAAAAACACATCAAGAGTCATGACACTAAAAGTTTTGGTTGGATTTAAGCCTTGAGCTACCGGCTGTACGACATTTCATACTGGGATGTGTTGGTCCTGAAACTGCTCTGGAGTTTCTTATAGTACTCAAGCAGTTTATCCGACAGGCTGGGGCCGACTTTCAAAATAGCGTCCTCAAAATTCTTTTGTGAAACGATTTCCTTTCCGTCCCGCATCGCGAACATTGCAGCCTCCATACATACTGCATAAAGATCCGCACCGCTGAACCCTTCAGTCGCAGATGCAATCTTCTCGACATTCACATTTTTCAAGGGCATTTTGCTGGTGTGAATCTCAATAATTTTTTTTCGGGTCTCATAATCAGGCGGACCAATATACACAAATCTGTCTACACGTCCGGGTCGCAGGATTGCAGAGTCAATGAGTGCAGGCTTGTTGCTTGCAGCCACAAATATTATCCCTTCACGATTCCCAATTCCATCCAATTCAGTCAATAGTTGGTTGACTACTCTCTCAGTAGCCCGATTCACATCAGTGCCTCGAGTCGTTGCAATTGCATCAATCTCATCAAAGAAAATAATGCAGGGCGATAGTTGCTTCGCCCGCCTGAAAAGTTTCCGCACAGCACGTTCACTTTCTCCAACCCACTTGCTTAAAATTTCAGGCCCTTTGATTGATATGAAGTTGGCGTTGGCCTCGTTGGCAGCCGCCTTTGCCAGCAAAGTTTTCCCGCATCCGGGAGGGCCGTAAAGAAGCACCCCTTGGGGCGGTTTGATTCCGAGCTTGATGAATTTTTCAGGATGCTTGAGTGGCAGTTCAATAGTCTCCTTAAGCTCGCGTTTCGCGTCCTCCAGCCCCCCAATATCGCCCCATTTGACATCGGGCACTTCAACCAGGAACTCCCGGAGGGCGCTCGGCTCAATCTCGCGCAGGGCCTGGATAAACTGCTCGTATTTCACTTTAAGCTTCACAAGCTTCTCTTCAGGAATTTCTTTCTCGACATCTATGGCCGGCAGTTCACTCCTGATTGAAATGAGGGCGGCCTCCTTCACAAGCCCTGCCAAATCAGCGCCGGTGAATCCGGGCGTCTTGTCGGCAATATTCTCCAAAAACAAATTCAGCAGCTTGTTGTAAAGTTTTCTTTTCACATTTTCAAATTCATTTGACAGGAAAATTAAAAGTTTCCATAATTCTTCAGGTGTATCTGAAATTTTCACAAGCAATTCCAATAATTGCTTTTGATTGCCTTCAAAAAAATTAAGCGTTTCAGAAAGCAGAAGTTTCAAATCTACTTCTTGCTTCGATTTTAAAAATTCAACAACATGCGGTTTCTCAGGCAGTTGCCTTGCCAGCTCAGGATAATGTTTAGAAACTATTTCAACAAATTTTGAGATGAAATTTTCAGAAACCTGCCGGGTGTCCTGCTGGTTTTTGAAGGCATCCACAAAAAACTGCCCGAGTGTTTGATTGTTTTTGAACTGCTCAGGCAGAAGTTCATTCATTAATTTGCCTGTCAAGGACGGCCGCCATGAGGCAACATCAATAGGCATGCCTCTCGTATGAATCATGAGGATTTCTTTTCTTCCTTCCGCATTCGGGACCCCTATTGCAATCTCCCTGTCGAATCTTCCCGGCCGGCGGAGGGCGGGGTCGAGTGAATCCGGCCTGTTGGTGGCTGCCAGGACCATGACCTGCCCGCGGTCTATCTGCCCGTCCATCAAGGTCAGGAGCTGGGCCACAGTCCGGGCTTCAACAGACATGACATCGTCCCTCTTCTGGGCAATTGCATCAATTTCATCAATAAAAATAATGGCGGGGGCGTGTTTCTGGGCTGCCTCAAAAATCCTGCGGAGCTTCTCCTCCGCCTCTCCTGCAAATTTGCTCACTATCTCGGGGCCGTTTATCCTGATGAACCTGGCGTGGGTCTCGTCCGCAATTGCCTTGGCCAGCAGGGTCTTGCCGCATCCGGGAGGCCCGTGAAGCAGGATGCCCTTCGGAGGCTCAATGCCAAGCCTCGCGAAGACTTCCGGCCTCTTGAGCGGGAGCTCTATGATCTCCCGGACCTTGTTCACCACCTCTTTCATGCCTCCGATGTCTTCGTAGGCTGCAACAGGCCTCCTGTGCTCCTCCTTGCTGGGTTCGGCGGCCTCGATTGATATGTGGGTCTCCGCAGAAATATAGTTGCCGTTGTCCGGGGACACGTCCTTTACAAAAAAGCTGATTTGTGAACCAAAAAAAGTGGCGGCTTCAAGCTCGCTGCTGTAGTCGGGCCGGAGGCCCCTCGGGAGGGGGCGGATCTGGATCCTGTCGCCCTTGGCCATCACGCGGTACCTCAGGACGTTGGAAAGCAGGACTGCACTGAGTTTGATGCGGGTCGATCCAAGGGGGGATATCACAAGCTTGCGCATGGGGGTCAGCTTGGCTTTTGACACCTTCACTTTTTCCCCCACTATGGCACCGCAGTTGCCACGGATAAGGCCGTCCATGCGGATTAGGTTCAGGCCCACATCACGGGGGTAGGAAGTGTCGGCGACTGCATAAGTTGTCTTTGAGCCTGTGATCTGGACAGGCCCCCCTTCCGGAGGCAGTCCAATATCGCGCATGAGTTTCGAATCCATCCGGATGATGCCCCGTCCAGTGTCGTTCTGGTTGGTGATGGGGATTTCAGCCACGCGCAGCTCCGTATACTCCACTCAAGAAAACGATGCACCCATATATTAAGCTTAATCCCTTTGCGGGGGGTGGAACTTTATTTTTTGTCCCCGTCTTTGCGCCAGCCGCGGATGGCGCCGCTGCCGTTGACAGTTTCACACAGCTTGCCTATGGCCCGGTCCACATCTTCAAGCTTCTTCAGCCCGACCAGAACGCACTTGCCGCTCGAAAATATCAGGAAGGTTGCGGAAGGGTCGTAGATTTTGAAAGTCAGGCCGGGAAACAGTTCAGGCGAATAATAGCTGTCATAAATTTCGTGGACAAAGTTTTCAAGATTTATCTCGACATGCAGGTCCAGGCTGAGGACCAGATTCTGAATTTCAATGTCGACGTCTTTGATTTTTATGCTGAGCTTTTCTTTGGCTTCTTCCTTGAATTTCTCTATGGCCAGTTTCAAGCCGTCAAAGCTTTTGACCCCGGCCAGGACAGCCTTGCCGTTCTTGAACAGGAGAAAAGTATAGCCCTCCCTTTTGCGGTAGATTCCGCCGGGAAATGAGCTGGGGTCGTATTCGGCCCCCAGAATCCTCGAAACTTCCGGAAGGTCAAAACCAACATGAAAATCAAGGCTCGCCACAAGATTCTGGACTTCTCTGTCAACTTTTGCAGGGTCCACTTGGATTTTTCCGCCGCCCACATTTTTATTTATAAATTCCCTTTATATAAGCATTAGCCGATGCCAGAGGGGCGGATTTGGGCCTGTCCTGGGCAATTCTGGGGCATGCTGTAACCACCCAAAAATCAACTTTGAAGTTCTCAATCTCGTCGGTTACCATGTCCCCGGCAACCATGACTACTGACTTCCCAAGCTCTTCAAGCCGTTTCCGGAGTTTTTCAGCCCCAGCCAAGTCAAACTGGCCGATTTTCGAACTCATAAGGATGCCTACAGTCTTGGCCGTTGAAAGCAGGGCCACCGGATATTTTGGAGGCTCTGCAGGCTCACCCTGCCAGTTGAAAACCGGCTTGCCGAGGACGGCCACTGCCTGGGCATGGAAAAGCCCGTCTGAGCACACCACAAAGCCGTCAACCTCATCCAGGACAGAGCGGGCCGCTTCGATATCGCATCCAGTGACCTGCCCTTTGTAGGTGGCCATGAAGCCGGGCCTGCCCCCCATGACCACCTGCCTCCCGGCCTTTTGAAGCCTGCCGGCATACTTGCCGGCTGCTTTTTTGTATTGGATTGCATACACAAGGCCGACCCGCTTGAAAGGCGGAATAAAGGAGGCATCGAAATCCATGGCCACTTCAAAAAAGTGGATATTGCCGGGGAGCTTGAGGGACACGGGTTTGGAGTGGCCGAAAGCAAAGATTGCATCGGCTTTGAATTTTTCAAGCAGGAAAAATGGGACGTCGCAGGATCCGAAGCACGGCTCGGCAACAAAGAGGGGCTCGGGGACCAGTCCGGAGAGGGATTGCCATTCGCACATCAGGCCTGCTGGCAGATGAAACAAGACTCTCCGGTAGCCGTGCCTGTCGACTGTCCGCCTGACCTCATCCAAGGGAATCATAATCCAAGAAGCTCTCGGGCCTTATTAAGATGCTTGTCGAACTTCTCTTTTTTGTGGGCTTCGTCAAGGAACCACAAGGCCTGGTAGCTCCTAATTCCTTTTTTGCTTAACGCCTTCACAACAGACAGCTTGTCATCTACAAAAATTAAATTTGGATACTTTTCATGGAGGGCGCAGACGACTTGAATTTTTCTGTCATCACTATCGACCACAAAAATGTTGTCTACGTCAAGCCCTGAAATTTTTCTGGATTGGTAGCCGTCCCCCACCGTCACAACAAAAATTTTATCAAATTTTTCACGGAGTGAATTGAAAATTTCAGCAACTCCCCCTTTCCAGAACTGCTTCACTTTTTTAAAAAATAAATTTTCGGCAACTTCCATTCCAACTTCTTCAGAGACAACTTTTACCATCGTAGTCAAATCCTTTCTTCCAAGATTTGCACTTTTTTTGGCAACCTCGTCAAAATCCAGATTCACATCTGAAAGCCTTTTCCGCAACAATACAAAGTATCTGTTGGTATCGAACAGCACCCTATCCAAATCTAGCGCAACAACCTGCATAATACCTCACCAAGTTTCTTCGGGTCATGAAGATGTTCTGTTTGGGACAAATCCGCAAAAACTCCGTCCACATCAATCTCAATCCCTTTTGACGGTTTTTGGACAATCACATAATCCGGGGCAAATCCGCCTATTTCTTTCAGCACCCTTAGGTAATCACTCACCTTAAAATTTTTCACAGGTGCAACATCATTCACAATATTCATAACATAAATTTTCTTAGGAACCTCATCAACAGCTTTCCTAATATCATTCACTAAAAAATGAGGTATTATGCTTGTGAATAAACTTCCAGGTCCGACAACAACGGCATCAGCATTCTTAATTAAAGCTATGGCGTTTGGATTCACATGCACTTTTGGATTCAACGACATTTTCACTATTTTTCCTTCAGTATGGTCAATTTGAACCTCGCCAAAAACTTTTTCATGTTCAAAATCTGCAACCAAATCACACGCCCGATTGAAAAGGGGCTCAATAGGTTGCGTCAATCCCATGGCATTCCGGTAAATCTGCATGGCGTTTGAGAACCCGTGAAGATTTATGAGATTCAACAATACAAGATTGCCGACGGCATGGCCGTTGAATCTGTACTCCATTGCATTTGCAAAGGGCGAGTCTGAAATAGTATCCACGACCCTCCGTATATCCCCCATGGCAGGAACATCAAACATTTTCCTGAGCTGTCCAGTGCTCCCGCCGTTGTCTGTAGTCTCCACAACGGCGCCAAAATCAATCTTCTGTTGCTTGAGTGCAAGCAAAGTCTGGCTGAGCCCCTTCCCCCCTCCAATACCTACAATCATTTTACCGCCACTTCCTGCTTAGCATATGCTTTTCTGCCGTCTTTGAGAATGCCCTTAAAAACAGTTCCCGGGCCAATAAAACTGCCCTTTCCAACCACAGCTCCCGGCATCAAACTCACATTGACCCCTGTCCTGGCACCGTCACCCAGGATGGCGCCCAAACTTGAAGTTTTTGTGTCAATACATTTGCCCTTGACTTCCACCTTTATATTGGACCTGTCAAGGCGTCTGTTTGCAGTAACAGTCCCAAAACCCAGCCTGCAGTCCCTGCCCGCCACTGAATCTCCAAAGAACCCGTGATGAATTTTCGAATTCGGACCGACCAGGCTGCGGGCAACTTCACTCCCAAAGCCAACAACGGCTCCGGATTCGATGGAACTTTCGCGAACAAGTGAATGGTCTCCAATAATTGCACCGCGTCCTATATATGCCGGACCTTTCACAACAGCATGATGAAGAATTTTAGCTCCTTTTTCAACAATCACATCGCCTTCAATTATGGCACTGCTTACAACATCCCCTTCAATAGTTTGTCCTTTTATTTTTGTGAACAAATATTTCATAAGAGAAAGTGAATGCCATGGATATTTTACTGAAGGTAATTCTTCATTTGTTATTGTGAAATATTCTGCGGGATGCTCCTTCAACCATCGAGTCCAAGCTTCTTCCAGAAGATAGTGGTGCTTTTTTTCCTTCCCCATTTTGGAAAGCAGTTTCACAAAATCAGGTGAAATCCGATAGCACGACTTGACAGCAAGCTTCGATTTCGGATTTGCGGGCTTCTCAATAATCTCCGTTATCCTGTTGTTTTTGAGAGTCACAACCCCATAATCCTGCGGGCGGTTGGTCTCAAAACACACGAGCGTGTCGCCGGAAGCTTCGGCAAGCTTCTTGATTATCGTTTCGTTTATGTGGTGCCCTGCCAGGACTAGGACATCCTCTTCTGCATCGTGGGCCCCTTTCACTATGGCATCCCAGGTGCCTATGGGCTCCGGCTGGATTCTGGATTCCATAGGCACACGCAAATCCGATTCGTACTTTTTCAGGACGCCGGTTACAGGCCTGTCTGGGGACTCGACTACGACAACCTCTTTTATCTTGGAGGGAAGGGCATGCAAGAGATGAAGAACAAGAGGTTTGCCCATAATCTCGAAGGTGCATTTGTGCCCCCGGGAAAGCGGCCAAAAACGGGAACTTTCTCCGCCTGCGATAACAACTGCTCTCATCACCAAGCCCAATCGGCAATCCAATTAAAACACCTTTGGTTACTGCGTTTTTAGGCTTTGATGGATTTAAAAAAATAATCTAAAGTTTATACAAAAACTTTTTTGAATACTTTACTATAAACCTTAAAATTGGTATGATACTGGGCCGGCTAGACCGGGGGGCTGACGTCTCCTCTGCCGCAAATTGTCGTTGGCGGGGTCGAAGCCGGAGGAAGGGACACACTGGCATGTCACGGGCTGGAGACGAGGCGTCGAAGCTCTGTCCAGTGGTGGTCCGTAAGGCGGTGAACCGGGCCAGGTCCGGAAGGAAGCAACCCTGACTGTCCCAAGGATGCCCGCTGGGGGCGGAGTGGAGCTGAATCAAAGGTACCGGATATGCAAAGAGTTTCGACCTTCAGGCATGCCGGCCCATCCTGCTCCTTGAATAGGCTTTAAAAAAAGCCCGACCAAAACCAGCCACCGAAGGTGGCTGGACCAAAAGCTACTCTGCCTGCTGAG
>CAZJUS010000008.1:0-30265 GCA_964549355.1 Candidatus Undinarchaeota archaeon
TTGAGCTGCATTCCTTCATTTCCTCCAAATTTCTGAACCAATAGGAAACCCCCAAATCTTCAAAAAATGAAGCTAGGTTGTTCTCAGACAGTGAATCATCTATAACGTTTGAATAGTTGTTGTAGACTTTATTAAACACTTTACTATAATTTTTAAACCACGCTGTCATACACTCGTATACATCAGGCATCCTACTATTTCTTTCTTGAGTTTTTTTAAGAGGAGGATCAAGAAGTCCCAACGGTTCCTGCATCATATAAACTACTGTAGAAAATTTTAGAGGGACTTCTTCTGAAAATTTTTTTGGCTCCTCAACCTCAGTGAAGCGGTAAGAGTAAGAATTATTGTTTTTCAGAAGTGTTTCAAAATAAACCATTCTGTTGCCTTCGCGAAAGGCAACATAATTTTTGCCGTCTTTTTTGTTTTTGTAAAGACCAAGCTTAAGATCAACTTTATCTTTTTCAACAAGATTTGCAAAAGCCAGAAAATCAGAAAGATAATCCAAAAAGTTAATTGCAAGCGCTTCGTAGGTTGATAACCCCATCAGCCTCTTGATGACTTCCTTCGATTGAAAATCATAAAAAGGAAAAATCGAACAGCCTGATATTTGTATATTAAGCTCCCGCCGGGCAGCATGTAAATTAAAAAAATTTTTTTTGATTTCCTCCATTTTACAAACAATAGCGTATTCATTGGGTTCACATCCAAACTCCGATGCAAGAAAATTGATTTTCTGTTCATCTATCTTATTCTCAGGATTCATTTGTGTTTTCAAAATCAAATACGCCAAAAATTCTGCAGGTCTTTTTCCCTTTGCACTTTCAATAAAAAGGTTCCACAAAACATCATCCAAAGTATACATATAAAATATTGATAAAAAATCAAGAGGATCTTCAATCAAAAAATGTTGGTGTAAATCCCTTTCAAGGAAGGCCGCACCTTTTCGTCTGAATTCATCAATCACAGACAGTTTGTAATCACCAACATCATCAAATTGAAAACCTATTTTGAAATCTTTAATAGGAATGTAATAGGTTGAATTTCCTTCTTTTACTTCAAATTTCTCTGATAGTATTAGGTTTGGAATATTTTTAACATCAATATCAAGAAGATACAAAGGCGTGCCCCAAAGAACATTGATTAACGGAATGCTCCTTGATTTCTTTTTTGCAATCCGATGTCTCATTTAATATGTTCCAAAAGAATTTAAAAATAAAGGGGTCGATTGAACCTTTTACATTATAACATATAAACATCCTCAAAAAGTCTGAATGTGCCAAAAATATTGGGGATCGATGAGGCAGGCAGGGGGCCCGTAATCGGCCCGCTTGTGATGGTGGGCTTTCTGCTGGAGGAAGGGAAGCTCGGCGAGCTGGCCAAGCTGGGCGTCAGGGACTCAAAACAGCTGACGGCGGCGAAAAGGGAGGAGCTGGAGCCGAAAATCCGGGGGCTCGGCGAGGTCTTCATGGAAATTGTGCATCCATGGCAGATTGATGCAGAAAATCTCAACATCCTGGAACGCAAAGCAGCCAAGCGGATTATTTCAGCTGCCAAACCTGACAAAGCTTTCATAGATGCCTTTGAAAGAAAGCTCGACAAAAAACTGCAGTTTCAGGGGGTTAAAATTATTGCAGAGTACAAAGCGGACGATAAATACCCGATTGTGGGCGCTGCGAGCATAGTGGCCAAAGTCCACAGGGACAATGCAATAAAAGCCCTGGCCGAGAAATACGGCAGGATGGGGTCGGGATACCCAAGCGATCCGGAGACCCGCAGGTTCGTTGAGGCGTGGATAAAAACCAACAAGACCATCCCGGAATTTGTGAGGAAGAGCTGGGGCACCACCCGGGGGATAGTCGAAAAGGCCGAGCAGAAATCGCTTGCAGATTTTTAGGACTGCATATTTTTCGGCAGGCTGGAGTTGAGGGCGAGCAGCTCCCGCGAAACATAAAGGGGTATGCCTGTGCGGAGCGACAGGGCGATGCAGAAGCTGGCCCTTCCCGCCAGCCCCGCAGTGGTGCCGGAAATCATCGCATTGCAGATGGTGCCGGAGCCGTAGGGCAGAATCTCAAGGCGGGATATGCGGGACTCGTCCACCATTCCGCTGAAAAAATCAAAGGGGTTGTCGGAGCTGTAGACTGATTTCTGCTCATATGGGGACAGGGGGACTTCGAGCTGGCCGCTCCTGCCCAGAAGCAGGGCGCCACCCTTTGTGGCGCGGATTTCAACAGCCTCGGTCCCTGAAGAAGGCGGGATGAGCGGCAGAAAAATCGCCATTATGGCCGCACTGACCAGCAGGAGGGTGATGAAAGGCTTCACGTCTTTGTGAAGGCTCAAGGCTTTTAAAAGTGGCGGGCCTTAGGGGATGAATGCGGAAAACAAAAATTCTCATGACCATCGGCCCCGCATCAATGGCCCTGCTGGATGTGCTGGTGCCTAAGATTGACGCGGTAAGAATGAATTTCTCCCACGGGAGCCGTGCATCCCACAAAAAGGAAATCAGGGAGGTGCGCAGGCGCTCAGACAGCATCCCCCTAATCCTCGACACTGCCGGGCCGGAAATCAGAGTCCTTGAAGCCTTCCGCATCGACAGCAGGGGTGTGGACCCTGCCGGCCTGAAAACCACTGTGCCACTGGAGCCGGAGGAGGGGGACGTGCTCCTGCTGGACGACGGCAGATACACTGCAAGGATGACCAAAAAAGGGCTGGTATGCCCCCGGGGCGTCGAAATCAGGAAAGGCGCCAAAATCATCATAAAAAACAAAGACATCGGTATGCCCACCATAACTGAAAAGGACTTGAAGGACATAGAGTTTGGAGTCGGGGAGGGGGTCGACGCCGTTGCAGTTTCTTTTGTCAGGTCGGTCGACGACGTCCTTGAAGTCAACGGCATACTGAACGGACTCGGCGCCAATGATGTGGACGTCATTGCCAAAATTGAACATTGGAAAGCCCTGGAGGATGTCCGGAGGATCATCAAAGCCAGCAACGGAGTCATGGTGGCGAGGGGGGACCTGGCGCTGGAAATCCCCTATCAAAAAGTGCCCACAGTGCAGAAGAAGCTGCTGGACTTGTGCTGGGATATGAAAAGGACCGGGATTGTGGCAACCCAGATGCTCCACAGCATGCTGGAGCAGACCACGGCGACGAGGGCCGAGCTGAGCGACATAGCCAACGCAGTGCTCGACGGCGCGGACGCATTGATGCTCAGCGGGGAGACCGCCATAGGCAGGCACCCTGTCGAGGCGGTGGATGTCATGTCCAAAGTGATTGAAGAGGCAGAAAAATCAATCAGATGCCGTTTCAGGCCGGCCAGCACCTCGGAAGAGATGGCCTTCAGCGCCAAAAAAATCGCCGAGCGGATTGGGGCCCAGATATTCTGCAGCACCAACACCGGCAGGAGCGTCAGGATAATCACCAAATTCAGGCCAAGGACACCCATATACATCAACGCGTCCTCCAAACGGCTTACCAGACAGCTCCGGCTGGTCTGGGGCGTGCAGGAGGGGCGGCCGGGGGAAGGCTTCATCGTCCATGTAAAGCATCTGACCGAAACCCCCGGGACCTACGTCGAATACAAAGGGGACATAATCGCCCGGGGGGAGAGCTATGGAACCGGCATGGTGATGGGAACTGTAGGCAAAGGCATACAGTCGCTCGACAGAAGGAGCAAGGGGCTGCCGGAAAATGTGCTGGCAGTTGTTTATCGCGGGGAGGAAAACGACCCTATCATGAGGCAGTGCATAGAAAAAGAAATTCCAGTAATACTCTTGGACCAAAAAATCGAGGAAGGCCGGCAGGTGGTGCTGGATTTTGAGTTCGGGCTTGTCCTGCCCTACAAAAAAGGAGAAAAGTATTCACACCTGCTGAACCGCTTTCCGCAATTGCTCGGAAAAAAATACGACTCAGTTTAAGCGGGAAGCTATAATGCCTATTATTTTCCTCAGCTCATCATAAGATTCGCCGGCAGTGAACCTTTCAACTTCAGACCAGTCTTTTTTCTGCAGGACCTTCAAAACAACAAGCCGTTCTTGTTCTCGGGACAAGTAATGGTCGCCGGTCAAAAAATAATACCACACCAAACCATAGGCAATATCAGCATCCATTTCGTAAAAGTGCCGGCCTTCCAAAAACAACTGCAATCGTTTCATTTCAAGTGCATCCATATTCACCTCAACCTGATGGACAGGGCCCTTCAAAAGTTCAAGAACGGTATCAACATCCATATCCCGATAAACATCCGAAAGGCTGACAAGGAATTTTGAAAAAAACTGCCCATGGGCAAGACTAAATATGTGCCTGCTTTTGCCTGTCAAAGCCTTGGCCATGACCACTGAAAACTCCCCGCTGACCTCATTCCTCTTCGGACTGACTGCAACAGGAATCATGCCGTTTCTGGCCCAAAACCGTACCAGGGGCGCTGAAGCCCCGAAGACAGCCCCCAGCCAGTCCTGTGCCTTGGACTGCAGCTCCCCAAGCGCAAAGCTCCCGATTCCCCTGCCCTGAAGCTCAGGATGCACTGCAATCCTGACCACGCGGACGCCTTTCAGACTAAAAGCTTCTGCGAGGCCGTAGTGCTTGCTCAATATGTCCGGGACTATGTTGCCCTCGGCAGGTCCTTCCTCCAGCTCAGACGGGGCCACACCCCCTTCATAGCAAAAGTGAACAGCACCAACGACCTTTCCGTTTTCATTGGTGATAATTTGCGGGAAATGGTGTGGTGCATCGGCCAAAGTGAATAAATCATTTGGAGTATTTTTGTAGTGCGCCGAAACCAGAAGGCCGAACATAGAACGCAGTTTCTCATCATCTCTGAACAAATCTTTTGGAATTGGAAATTCACTTTTCAATCCCTTCCAACTTTTTGCCTGTGAATCCGGTTCGGCATCAAGAAGCAAGGAGTCAAACAGCCATTTTTCAATCGGGTCGCCAAGGCCGTATCTGACGGGCTCAACCATTGTGAATTTGCTGAAATTCTCAAGACATTCCACAAAACGCAGAGCAAAAGTCCTGCCCGCCCCTTCATAGCCGTGCACTGTCGTGCTGAAAACGGAGGGGAGTGTCGCCGAAAGCTTCCTCAAAACTGGAAGGGGGATTCCGGCAGCCTCATCAACAATAAGCATGTCGCACTTCCTGCCAACCGCAGTTTTTGGGGGGAGATACTGCACTTTGATTCTTTTTCCAATAAGCAGGTCCGGGGTCTTGTAGGAATAAGGCACTTTCAGCTTCCTCAGCCCTTTCTCCAGGAATTCGAAGAAAGTCGCAAGGCTTTCTCTTGCAGGGGAAGTCACGATTATATCCGGCTTCCTGTCCTCATGGCGCATGGCCGCCACCGCGAGGCCCAGCGCTGCAGTCTTGCCCCTTCCTCTGTCTGCCGTCAGGACCAGCCTGCTGCCGGAAAGCTTGGCAATCTTCTGCACGGCTTCCAGTTGTTCTGAAGTTTTCGCCATTCCAAGAATAGGATGGGCAGGAGGAGTGAATCTGGGAGGCTTTGGCATATCATCCGGTTCAACGCTTTCCTTTTCCCATCTGCCTTTTCTGTGAATCCAAATGCCTTCATGCTCATATAATTTTTTCACGAGGCGCGGTATGAAAAGTGAACGGGCATCTGCAAGTTTGTAAGGCGGGATGATGAGTCTTTTGTGCTGGCTGAGTTTGGCAAAAACCCAGTCCTCAAATTTCGGGGTCAGCATAATGATGATTCCTCCCCCGCGGACTGCAGGAATTAATTTCCCCAAGTCGTTGGCGTTGAAGGAGCCCCGCAGGTCGAGGAGAAGATTGTCGATGGTCCTGCCCATGACCCGGTCCGTGTTGCTCATCTCCAAAAATTCCAGCCCCGTCGGGGTCTCATCCCATCCAACATAAAGCCCGGACTTGAGCTGTTTGGCCCACCCAAAAGCAAGGCTGGCGTCATCTGTCACCAGCATTCTCCTCTGGCGCCCCTTGCGGGCGGCTTGGACCGCAGTGCCGAGCACATAATTGTTTGGAAATAAGTCTTTTAAGCATTTGCACATAAAAAATGCATGAAATCGGAGGTTGCCACAGCGATGCAGAAGTTTTTGATGGAGAAAGGCTTCATCTTCCCAACCGCAGAGATATACGGCGGGATGGCCGGCTTCTTCGATTACGGGCCGTTGGGCACTGAAATCAAACGGGCTGTAAAGGAGCTGTGGTGGAAAACGTGGGTCAGCGGAAGGCAGGACATAATCGGCATGGACGGAAGCATAATCACCAATCCAAAAGTCTGGGAGTCCAGCGGACACCTGGATATATTCCATGACCCCCTTGTTGAATGCTCCAACTGCAGGGGCAGGTTCAGAGCAGACAGCCTGCTTGAGAAAAAAGTGAAGGGGCAACTGGACGGCCTTTCATTGGAAGACTACGCAAAATTGATTGAAGAGTATAAAGTAAAATGCCCAGTATGCGGTGGAAAGCTCGGGGCGCCCAAATGGTTCGGCCTGATGTTCCGGACAGAAGTCGGCTCTGTGAATGGAAACACCGCATACCTTCGGCCTGAAACCGCCCAGCTGATTTTTGTGAATTTCAACCGGATTGTGAAAACCAGCAGGGCAACTCTGCCGTTCGGAATAGCAACCATGGGCAGGGTCTTCAGAAACGAAATAAGCCCCCGGAACTTTGTGTTCAGATGCCGTGAATTCGAGCAGATGGAATTGGAATATTTTTTCAACCCGAAGCAGGACTGCCCAAGCGGACTGCTTGAAAGCGTTGCAGACCTCAAGGTTCCCGTGCTGACCCGGGAGATTCAGGAAGCCGGCTCAAAGGCTGTCAAGATGCAGATAAAGGAGCTGGCAGGGAAGAAGCACACTTCAAGCTGGCATGCCTACTGGCTGGGCAAGAGCCTGGAATTTGTGATGTCCCTGGGCCTGGCGCCGGCCAAGCTCAGGCTGAGGCAGCATCTGGAGCAGGAGCTGAGCCACTACTCAAAGGACACGTGGGACATTGAATACCGGTATTCCTTCGGATGGAAGGAGCTGGCAGGCATAGCCGACCGCACGGATTACGACCTGCAACAGCACGCCAAGGCAAGCGGGGTTGATTTGAGCGTGGCCACGCCCGAGGGCGGCAAGCTGTATCCCCATGTGATAGAGCCCAGCTTCGGCGTGGACAGGCTGGTCTTCGCCGTGGTTGAAGGCGCCTACCAGGTGGAGAAGCTGCCGGACGGAAAGCAAAGGCAGGTCATGAAGCTCCCGGAAGCTGTCGCACCAGTGCAGGTTGCAGTCTTCCCTCTGGTCTCCAAGGACGGGATGCCTGAGGTCGGCAGGGAAATCTACAACATATTGAGGAAAAAACTGCGGACATTCTACGACGACAAAGGCTCAGTGGGCAGGAGATACCGCAGGCAGGATTCAGTCGGGACCCCTTTCTGCATAACCGTCGACGGCCAGACCCTCAAGGACCGGACAGTCACCGTCCGCGAAAGGGACAGCATGAAGCAGACCAGGGTGAAAATCGCTGAAGTTGCCGGCTGGCTGGAGCGCCGGATGGAAGGATAGGCTCATATTTTTAAAGGTTCAAAGCACCTCAAGAACATGCTTACCCGTTTTGAATACGCCAGAATTTTGGGCGCCAGGGCCCTCCAGCTTTCCATGGGCGCCCCTGTGCTGGTCAAGATACCAAAAACTGTCAATTCGGAGAATGTCCTTGAAGTCGCCAAGTATGAAATTTCAAAAAAGGCGGTCCCCCTGTCCGTCGTCCGCTTTTACCCTGACGGAAGGCGGGAAGTTGTTGGGGTGAAACAGTTTTGAAGTTTTCGGACCGTGAAATCTACAGCGAAGAAAAATTAATATTGAGCGTCGAGCTTGAGGCGGGCAAAATCAAAGTAGTCGACTCAAGCGTGGACTCCGGCTTTGGAATCAGGGTGTCCGACGGAAAAAAGATGGGCTTCGGCTTCGCCAATACAAAAGCAAAAGCTGAAGAGCTGGCAGGGAAATCAATGGTCCGCAGATTCTACGGCTTCCCTGCCCAGGGCCCGAAAGGCAGAGAAGTTTTCCATGAGGTCCCGATGGACCCTGAAGTCCTTGTAGCAAGGGTCAAGGAGATGGCGGGGCGGATGAATCCTGCCACATCAATAACCGCGTTTTCAGCAGTCATAAAAAGAAGCATCCAGAACAGCAACGGCATAGACTTTGAAGAGAAGCAGAGCTGGATCGGCTACAGCGCCTACACTGCTTCCGGAGGAAGCGAGGGGTGGGAGAGCTGGGAGGGGAGAGAGGACAAGCAGGGCAAATGGCTTGAAGTCGCCGAGAAGGCCCAGGAATGGTCAGACAAATGGAGGGGGGCCGGAAAGCGGGAGCTGAAAGGGCTGCCTGTCGTCTTGTCGGCCAGGGCTGCTTCATCCCTGCTCGGCCAGATGCTCCTGCCGAACATCAATGCCGAAAGGGCAATGCACGGCCAAACTGCATTGCAGATCGGAGGCGGTAGCGGAAACATAAAAATTGTGAATTCACAAAAACTGCACACGGCATCATTTGACGGGGAGGGAATTGCTCCAAAAACATTCACAGTTTTCGACAAAAATCTCAAGACATTTCTCCACAGTTTCTCGACTGCAAAGGAAATGGAGGCGGAGCCGACAGCCAATGCAGGGAGGGATTGGAAAAGTTTTCCGGTGCCCAGCCCATTCGATTTGGAAGTCCTGGCCAAAAAATCAGATGCCCTTGAAAACTATGTTTTTGTGAATGATTTGAGCGGAGTGCATACCGTGGATCCGACGGCGGGCAGATTTTCAGTTGAAGCGCACCAGGCTTTCATGATGCCTGATGAGGAGCCGGTCCAGCCGTTCATAATCAGCGGGAGCCTGGAAGGCCTGCTGGATTCCGAAGCAGTCGGAAGCCCGGAGCAGAGGGGGAGCTTTTATCTTCCGGGCCTGAAAATTGACGTAGTCATGTGATGACCCGGGCATACAGGCGCGAAAGGTTGCGGTGCCCGGAGTGCTCCAGCAGTGCCTTGGCATCTATATCAACCACATAAAGCCCGTTCCGTTGCACTATGTTGAAGCGGGAGTGCTCAAGGTCCCCCTTGTAAAAAGTATGGACGGTCCACGAACCAAAAGTCCCGGAATGGAATTTCAGGCTTCTGCTTTTCTTGTCAAAATAAATGGAATGGCCGTAGCCCTTTGGGTCGTATCTCTGTTTTTTCTTCGCGGACAGGCTTCGGCCAATCAAAGGCTTGTATGCCTTGAAGGAATCGCCCAGCACAATATTCCTCCCTCCGCCGTTGAAGTGCCCTGCAAAAATGCCGTGCAGCTTCGGGTCTCCGATTTCAAATTCGTTGTGGCACACTCCAAAAAGGTATATGTTTTCAGCTGGCCCGCCGAGCTCCTCAAGCACATCCTTGAGTTCATGCACTTTGCCGAATACATAACCCCCCTGCTCAAGGACTTCTTCCTTGGTTTTCTCCCTGCCCGAAAGGTCAAGGTAGACTTCGCTTTCCCGGACGCCCATCTCCTGGAGGCAGGCGTTGAAAAAGTCCTTCTCAGGCCCGGGCCCCTTCCTGCGCTTCTTGCCGTAAAGAATGCTGTCGCAGTGGTTGCCGTTGGTAAAAACCAAAGGCTTGCCCTCCTTGCCGATATATTCTTTCAAAAAGGCAACATAGGCGGAACCATCAATGACCATCCTTTTGCTTTTTTCGGGGGAGTCCAGAGCGCTCCTCTCAAACAAATCGCCGGAGTGGACAAAGATATCGCAATCTCTAAGGTCTTTGGCAAAAGTCCGGCGGTAATATTCGTTCAGGTAGTGCGGGTACGGCAAATATCCGAAGTGGGTGTCGGATTGATGCATGACTTTTATCCGGTTTTTTCCTGAAGGGCCATAGAGCTCCCTGGGCGGGGCGGAGACTCTCACCACCTTCATGAGACTGCCTTCAAAAACAATCCGAAAGTATTTTTTCTCCACTTTCTGGCGGGAATTCACATCAAGCTTTTCAGGGAGTCCAAAAGAAAATGCATCGACTTCTCCGGCAAAGTCTTCAAGGTGCATAGTGTCTTTGTTGCGGAAGTATATAAGCCCCTGCATTTTTGGTTGCAGATGATGACTCACAGTTACTCTGATTGGTGATGAGTCTGTTATCCCACTGAGTCGCATCACCGCGCCTTCCTGGCGTGGACTGCATACCTCCATTCCTTCGGGGAAATCTGAAGCTCCTTCCGGACCGTTTCGACTTCAAAGCCCTGCCCCCTGAAGATGTCCAGCTTGGACTCCAGGCTGTCCGGGCTTGAAGCCACATAAACAATTGCACGGCCCCCCTTTTTGAGGGCCTGCCCTGCAGTTTCAAGGAAAGGCAAAGCTCCTTTGGGCAGGGGCAGTACCACCAGGTCGAAACGCCGACCCTCTGCCAGTCTGGGCACGACCTTCCGGACATCGCCGTTGATGAGCTCGACATTCCATGCCCGGTTGAGCCTGACATTTTCCGTTGCATACCTGTGCGAATCCGGATTCAGCTCGATGCCCACAATTTTTTTCGGCTTGGAGAACCTAGAAAGATAAATGGGGATGGGAGCGATGCCCGAAAAAAAAACGCACACTTCATCGCCGTCGTCCACAAATTCTGTGAGCTTCATCCTCTCAGTCAGTTGCCGGGGGGAGAAAAAAACCTTCGTTACGTCCAATTTGAACTTGAGTCCGTTTTCTTTGTGGACAGTTTCTGAGCCCCTGCCTGCAATCAGCTCCAACTCCTGCAGACGGAAATCCCCTGAAGCTGCAGCAACTTCCATATAGACCGCCTTGATATGGGGGTGGAGCTTCATGATGTGCCTGCCTATTGCTTGCTTGAAAGCCCTCTGTTTATCGGGGATGAAAACTATTGAGATGTCGCCGACTATGTCAAAGGAGTGTATGCCGTAGGCGGAGCCGAGGCTCGGCGTCCTCTCTTTGGCTTTCAGTTGCTTTTCAACAGACCCCGGGAGCCTGCCCTTTACAGGAATCCAGACAAAATCCCCTTCCTTCATAATTTCGCGGGAGCTGTCGTAACGCCCCTCCGCCTTCAGGCGATTGAGAGTCTTTTGGGCCTCAGTTTTTTTGACCTTCACAGCATGCACGGCAAGGCAAAGCAAGGCATTTTAAAATGGTGCCCAAAACAATGGCATGATACTGCTCGATGTCAACGGGACATTGATGGACTTCAAATCAATCAAGGGCAAAATTTTCAACGAAATGACACTGCCCTACTTCAGGAAGTGGGGGTTCAAAGGCACGCCTGGAGAGCTGAAGCGGGTAATTGCAGAAGTCGATGAATACTTGAAATACAGAATCCACACACTGAAAGATTATCCCCGGGAAGTTGCCGGCAGGCTGGACCTGAAAGTTTCCGAAGACGAGATTCATCAGGAGAACTCAGACTTCAAGCAAATGATGATTGAGGGTGTCCAGCTTCTGCCGGGGACCAAAGAAGCTCTCAAGAAGCTCTCAGCCCTTGACAGTCTGGCAATATTCACCAACGGATGGGACCAAATTGTGTTCCCCGCACTCAAAAAATTTGAGATCCTCAATTACTTTTCGGATGTGGTGTGCATTGGAGGCACCGGACTGCATAAGGAGGGTGGCCACGTCTTCCCGGAACTGAAACGCCGGGGTGCCTGGGCAATGATCGGAGACAAGCCTGAAGTGGATGGGCTATGTGAAAAATCGGGCATCGCCTTCGTGGATGTCCGGCAGGGCTGGAGCAAAACAGTGGAAGAAATAATTGATTTAAAGCGCCGAATGCCAAAATGAAGTGGAAGCTGACATGCAGATTGGCAAAGAGGGTCTCGAAAAATCCCTCCCAGAAATCAAAAACCGCTTGAAAAAAAGAAAAATGCTGAGGATCAAAATCAACAAACCTCTTATAGACGGCAGGATGAAAGCATACACCCGCAAAATCGCGGAAGCAGTGGCTTCAAAAACCAATTCCAGAATTGAGATGGTGCGGGGCAGGACCTTCGTAATAAAAAAGGTGGTCAAAAATGAAATGGACTGAATTCCCCAGAATTGAAATTGGAAAACCTGATGAGGTCAAAGGGAGGGTGATTGCAGTCCCGCTCTCCCGGGCAGAAGGAAAAGCCAAAGCCATGCTGGGAACAACTCCCATAGATGGAAAATTTTTCAAAAACAAGCAATCGCGCTTGATTGAATACAAAAACAAACTCATCATCGCAGTTGGAGTGAACGGTAAAGAAGATGCCCGGATATTCGGAGCCAACGCATGGAAGGCAGTTGAAAAATTCATGGGCCCCGTCAAGTTCCACCTCTTCCCGGATTTCCTCCCAGAAGATGAGGTTCTCGAAGGCGCCCTGCTGGCAAGCTACAAATTCAGCAAACATAAAAGTGAACAAAGCGAACGCCCATGGATAGTTTTCCACGGTTCACAAAAAACAATGGAAAGGGTGGTTGAAAAAATAAGAGGGGTCTACATTGCAAGGGATATTGGAAATGAACCCGGAAACAAAATATACCCTGAATCCTTGGCGGAAATTGTCCGCTCCACATTCAGTGGAACGAAAGTCGATACCGAAATTTTCACCAACACTTGGCTCAAAGAAAAAGGCTTTGGAGGCATCTTGTCGGTAGGAAAGGGGTCCATCAATAAACCGCGGCTGATTGTAATGAAGTATTTCGAGGGGGAAAAGGGGGACGCCCCGGTCCTTTTGGTCGGAAAGGGGATAACCTTCGACACGGGAGGCATAAACCTCAAACCGTCAAACCACATAAAAGATATGAAGCTTGATGTGTGCGGTGCTGCGACAGTAATCGGGATTATGTGGGCGGTGCAGGCGCTGAAAATGCCCATTAATGTGGTCGGCATTGTGCCTGCAGCTGAAAATATGCCTGGAGCCGAAGCAGCCAGACCCGCAGACATAATCCGAATGTACAACGGAAAAAGTGTAGAAATTACAAATACGGATGCAGAAGGCCGGCTGATTCTGGCAGATGCCCTCGCATATGGAATCGAAAAATTCCGCCCAAAAGCCACTGTTGATTTGGCAACACTGACAGGCGCATGTGTGGTTGCCCTTGGGAGCAGAGTTGCAGGGATTATGGGAAATGATTCGCAGATCATAAAAGAAATAATTAACGCTGGAAAAAGTGAACAAGAAAGATTATGGGAGCTTCCGCTTTTTGACCACTATTTTGAGAATTTAAAAAGTGAATCTGCAGATTTTGTGAATTCATCAGAAAAGAGATACGCAGGAGCATCAAATGCGGGTAAATTCCTGGAGCAATTTGTATCGGGAAAGTGGGCCCACATTGATATTGCAGGGCCTGCAATCTCTGAAAGTGAATGGGAATGGAATCAGAAAGGCGGAACGGGATTTGGAGTTAGAACGGTGTTGAGATGGCTGAATACATATACATAGCAGGAACAAATGCTGAGCTAATAAAATTATTTCCTTTGATGAAAGAATTGGATGGCACATTCATTCACACCGGGCAGCACGATCTTTCCAGCCTCTCCAACCACTTCAAAATTAAAGACCCTGATATTGTATTGAGCGACCCTCCAAAAAGCAGGACCAGCAAATTCATGGGCAACACAGCAAAAGCTCTGCTTTGGAATATCCGCATGGTCAAAAAGCTCACGGGACTCCTAAAGGAAAGAAGACCGGATGCTTTCATATGCCACGGAGACACCATGAGCACAGCAGCTGCATCAATTGCTGCAAAACGCGCAGGAATAAAAGGAGTCCATGTAGAAGCCGGACTCCGTTCTTTTTCAATAAAAGAGCCGTTTCCGGAAGAAATATCGAGGAGAATTGCGGACAAAAACTGCACCATCCTTTTCGCCCCCTCAAAAATTGCCGGAAAAAATCTGGAAGGATACAAAAACAAACAAGTATTCGTTGCAGGCAACACCGTTGTGGATTCGGCAATGGAAGCTCTCAAAAAAGGCAGAAAAATCAAAATTCCAAAAGAAGAGTATGCCATCCTCAGCTTCCATAGGCATGAAAATCTTAAAAGCCGGCAGAGAATGAAGCGAATTGTTGAGATTGTTGAAGGGATATCAATCCCGATATATTTTTTCGCTCATGACAACACCATCCACTATCTCAAAAAATATGGATTATGGAGAAGAATAAACAAAAAAGTGAACGCAGTACAATTTGCAGACTATGTCCCTTTTATTAAGTGGTTGTCAGGTTCGAGGTTGCTGCTGACAGATGGAGGAAGCATCCAGGAAGAATCCTTGATTTTCAAAAAACCATGTTTTCTGCTTAGAGAAAGGACAGAGAGAGTCGCGGGCCTAAAAACCGGATTGAATTTTCTAACTAGATTCGACGTTGAATTCACAAAGAAAAAAATCGAAGAAGTCCTGCGCCCGGATTGGTCTGCCCCTGACTTCAAAAATCCTTATGGAGAACCCGGAGCCGGCAGGCGAATTGCAGACTTGATTAGAAAAAACTCCGCATGACCAGAGGAAAGTTGGAATAGTGTATGCTTCTGGAATTTCTCTGCACATAGTCGGGCAGCATCTCAAAGTGCGCAGGATTTGCGTACCGTTCATCCGCCATTACAAAAAAGCCAAAATCTTCAGGCGCCCGGATTGCACGCCCAATGGCTTGAGAAGCCCGCCTAAAAGCAGGAATCACATATGCATAGTCCCTGCCTTTCCTGCCGTAGAGTTGCTCATAGTATTTGTTCCGCAGCCGGGTTTTAAGCGAAAGGCGTTCGAAAGGAATGCCAATAAGCAGGATGCCTTCAAGGGACGCCCCCGGGAAATCCACCCCTTCTCCAAACCTGCCGCCCATAGGTGCAACAAGGACATTCCCCTTCTTCTGCTTGAATTTTTCAATGAAGGTGGCTGCCTCATCCCCTCTCATGCTTCCGTCTTCCATAAACAGTTTTTTATTGTGAAGCTCTGCAGCTTCATAAAAAAACTTTTCAAGTTCTGCCTGAATTCTATAGCTGGCATTAAACACTGCAACATTTCCCGGGTATGCAAAAAAATTGTGAATTAGCATTCTATATCTCTCAAGAAAAACTTTCTTGATATTTTTTCCGCGGGTTGTTACTCCGTGCGTTATGAAAGAGAAAACATTCGATGCAAAACTTGGAATTTCCTCAGCAACATGCCTTTTTATTCCAACAGTCTCTGTGAACGCTTTTATTGGTTTAAGCGTGCCGGACACAAGAACGACATTGCGGAACCTGCCCCATATATTTTTCAAAATTTCTGCGGACCTCATATCAAAAACTTCAAATGCCTCCGGGCTTTCAATAAATGCAGTTCCTTTCACACCGGCAACAGACAGTGCTTTGTCGAAGAATTTCGAAACCCCTCTGATGTAGCTTCCCAGAGGCCTATGATTTTCTATTTGGCGCCGGTAGACTTCTTCACTAAGACCGTATCCCCACTCTATTGTTTCCGGAGTTATCTCCGATTTTTTCATGAATTCGAGAGCATCTACGACTCTTGTCCTCCGGACCCATGCCAGGTGGGCTTCCAAATTGTCCAGTATGCCGGCAAAATCAAGGTCCAGCTTTTCCGCTTCTTTTACTGCCCTTCTGAGGGACGTCAGGCTGAGTTGTTGTGAATTGAGATTGGCTGTTATTTTCTGGAGATTGTGAGCTTCGTCAACCACTAAAGTGAATTTTTCAAGAGGGAGCATATTTTCCATCATCGAAATGTATTCACCAAAAATGTAGTTATAGCTCATGGAAATTATGTCGGCCTTCTTCGCCAAAAGTTTCTGCAGTTTGTAGGGGCACCACTTTCTGGCGGCTGCCAAAGCATAAATCTCTGAAAAAGTCAAAGGATGCTTCGGCATGAAATTTTCGGGAGCATCTCCGAATTCACAGTCTTTGCATAAATACTTCAGGCCGTATCTGTCAAAAATCTGCTGCTTCCTTGAGACAGGGCACATATCTGTTTTGCCGCGGAAGCTGATTCCAAAAAAATTGGATTTGGTGTTTTTGTTGATGACCTTCAGCTCCTGGATTGGGCGGTCTGTTGTATTTCCCGTCCGCGAAACCCAGATGACGGGATGGCCAAGTTTCAGAAGAGTTGCAAGCACCACGGTGGTCTTTCCAAACCCGGTCGGAGCCTGGAGGCAAAAGGGCATGCCGGCGTTCATAGACTTCTCCAGCTTGTCCATTACTTCGGTCTGATACCTGCGCGGGGTGTAGGGGAAGAAGTCCACCTGTGAAATTGGGCGGGGAGTTTATAGTTTTTATACTTGATTGTCCGCCGGATGAAGCAGTTGTAATTGATGATTTGGAAAGGAACATCAAGATGGCGGAAAAGTTCGGGATGAATGGGATTTTATTTGAAAATCCCGGGCAGTTGAAAAGTGAATTTTTGAAACTCGGAATTGAAGTTTAATTGGCTGGGCTAAGTTTGGCCGCCTATTGTAGCCTCTGTTTTCAGATAAGGACCCCCGACTGAAACCCGCACCCATTCACCGCCCTTTCCGCATGACCCTGGACGGAGCCTGAAGTCTTTTGAAACTGCATCGACTTTCATCAGGGTTTCAAGAGTGCTGCCCAGGAGGGACGCTCCGCGGACGACATCCCCAAGCTCCCCGTTCACAACCTGCCTGCCGTATTTGGCAGTGAAATTGAAAAATCCTGTTGCAGGGGAGGTGGTCCCGCCCTTTGAGCCTATCAGCAGATAGCCGTTGCCGAGGTCTTCCAGGACTTCTTCAAAATCCAGCTCTCCCGGTGAAAAAAATGTATTGCTCATCCGGATTTGGCCGTTCCGGCCCCTGCAGTTGCCTGTGGATTCCGCCCCAAGCTGGCCGGCGGACTGCCGGTTGTGGAGGTATGTCTTCAGGACCCCTCCGTCCACAATAACATTCCTCTGAGCAGCCACGCCGTCCCTGTCAAAGCCGTAAGTTCCGAACCCGCCGGAGAAGGTGGCGTCGTCCACAATGGACACCAAGGGGGATGCAACCCGCCTCCCGATTTTCCCTTCGAGGATGGATGCACCCGCAACAACATGGTCGGCTTCTGCAGCGTGGCCGAAGGCCTCATGGGCCAGGACTCCCGCAAAGTCCGGATCGACGACTACTTTCTGCCTTCCCCCTTTTGGGGCCTTGGCATCAAGCAGGTCCTTCGCCAGCCGGGCATTCCCGGCAATTTTCTCTTCAGTGAGTTGCCCGGCAACCTCCCAGCCCCCCAGCCCTGCCACAACTTCAGTCGCAGTCTCCATTCTGCCGTTCCGGGATGCTATTGCAGTCACGACAAGCTTGGTCATGGGAATCTCCTGCACCACGACCCTGCCGTCGGCCTCAAACTCCTGCCTGCTGAAAGCGTCCATGAAGACTATGTCGCTTTTCACCCCGAGGCCGGACATGACGGATGCAACCCATTTCAGAAAATCCAGTTTGACCTTCAAATCATCTTCAATCTTCTCCGCCTTTATTGTGAACGGCTTCCCGGGCCTGCCGGGGCCCAGCCTGCCTGAGGTTTCAATGGCGGACAGCGCCCTATCCACCCTTCCCCTGGAAGTCCCAATAGCCCACGCCCCCCTGAACTCGCGGAAGACTGTCTCCAGGTCCTGGCCGTAGACGCACTTCTCCAAAATCCCGTTCTTGAGCTGTATCCGGGTTGACGTCGAGTCGAAGGTGAATTTCTCCACATAAAATTTGCATGCATTGATATTTAGGCGTATAGGCGCATGGACGTATAGGCGCAGTTGCCGTCCGCCTACTTCCGGCTTCTGGCTTTTATGGCGAGCACATCGAGAGGGTCCAGCCGGACCTGCTCAAATTCCCTGCTGATTTTCTCAAGCTCTTTCATGAGCTTGGCCTCAGTCAGCTTGGGGTCGAGTGTCTTGCTGAGAGGCTCCAGATGCGCCGGGAGCACCCATCTTTTCCGGACCTTCGGCCCCGCTACCAAGACCTTCTGCTTTTTCTTGTCTTTGTCAATGACGGCGCAGATGCCTGTGTCCCTGCCTGCTATCTTGACGCACACCCTGCCTTTATTCATCATACACCTTCACCTTCTGCCTGAGCAGCTTCCGAGAAACCTGCGAAGTGAGGTTCTTGTGCGCCCTGTTGGTCCTCCTGCCGAAAACCTCCTTCCCGCTGAAACCGCCTGCTTTCGGCTTGCGCTTCTTGGCCGGAGCCCTGCAGGCAACCCTGCCACCGGGGGTCCGAACCTTCATTTTTTTCACTCTTCTTTCTGCAGGACGCATCCAACTACCTCTTTTCACTCATTTTAAATTTATCTGTAGAGTATTTTCTTTGCCAGCGATTCCGCAACAATGCTCGCGGGGATGCCCAAAAGCATGAACGTGCCGAACCATCCAAGAGTCCAATTCACCACCGGAATCGTAAAGGTCACTTCCGCGTATTTCCACTTGATGAACATAATAACGCCGATGATAATCGGGAACAGATAAAGCTGGATTTTGAAAGTCCTCTTCATCTTCTTCATATTCAGCGCGTTCATAGCCTTCAGCGCTTTTTGATCCCCTGCCTTGGCCTTCTCCATCTCCTTCTGGATTTCATCATCCAGGTCCCTCAGCTCCTTCCCCCCAAGTTTTTTCATGAGGAAAGTCACCACAAACATATACCCAACCACAATGGCTGAGAAAGTCAACAGTTCATTCATTTGAAGCCCTCCGTAAAGAAGCCCCGCACCGCGGGACTCATATCCATGGCGTACTGTGTAACTATAGTCTCATACGCTTTATAGATTATCATGACCGACAGCAGTATTCCTGTCCCCCGCGACAGCACACTGGTAAAGTCGGAAAACGCAGCCAGCAGACCTACGGCAATGGCCCCGAGGTCTGTGAGATACGGTATGTATCTGTCGAGCACCTTCTTGAGTATGCGCGGGTCGCGCCTGAAGCCGGGGATGCCGAAGCCGGAGCCTTGAATCTGCTTGGCCACCGACTTTGAGTCCATATTGGAGGTATAAACCCAGAACCGGGCGAACATGATGGAGCCCAGGCTCATGATTACAGTGTACGCAAAGGCGCGCAGTAGCATTGCCCGGAAGACGCCCCCGGCGACAACCCCCTTGAAGAAATTGAGCGGGCTGAAGATTATGTAATAAATCAGATTCCGGGGCGGGACGAACATCATAATCAGGCCGCCCATAGGCTGGCCAGTCGCATCAAAGCTCCCAAAAAAGGTCAGACCCCTGCCTGCAAGTATGCGCGCCACCATCTCCAGATTGGCTATGAGGGCTGCCGTAAAAATTACAGGGATATTGGAAGTGTAGAACAGGCTGAGTGGCCAGCGGGTGACCGAGCCCCTCACTCTGGCAAAGCTGAGGGGTATTTCGACTTTCATGCCGTTGGCATACACAACAAGGGCGAAGACGAGCAGGGTGAAGATGATTGGTATCATTGCCGTCAGGGCAGAGCTCGGGTCGCCGGCCCCTATGTATTTGAGGGCCGCCCAGAACTTGCCGGTGGGCATCTCAGGATTCTGCGGATTGGCTGCAGGGCTGAAAGCTGAGGTTACTATCTGGCTGCTGACTCCGGCTGCAATGAAAAGGCTGATGCCTGAAAGGAAGCCCCAGCGTGAGCTGATTTGGTCCAGGAAGACCAGCAGGTAGGTCCCGAGGCAAAGCTGTAGGATGAGCAGTAGCTTGGCAGCCATGGTCGGGACCTCGGGAGGCAGGCCCCCCATAAACACATAGATGCCTGCTTCCAGGAGGGTCACCACGAATATTGCAATTTTTTCAATCTGCTCGTATTTTTTCTTGCCCTCCTCCGTCCGGGTGTCAAAGGGGAGCAGGTCTGAACCGACCAAGAGCTGGAGTATGATGCTTGCGGTGACTATTGGGCCGATACCCAGAGTTATCAAAGAGCCGAAGTTGCCCGCCATGATGGCGCGCACATTCTGGAACTGGTCGACTGCCCTTGCGGACAGGCCGTGGAGCGGTATATTGCCCAGCAGAAAATAAAGGGCTATTACTATCAAGGTCCATTTGGCCCGCTCATTGAAGCTGAGCCTGCGTATGGGCTTCCGGACCTCAGGCATTATTCTGCTAAGGGATTCGAGGACCAACATTTCACCTATTTACTTTTCCCCGCCCGCCGGCTCGGGGCTCTGATTATCAGCAGGCTCCGGCTTGCCGTCTGTAATGGCCCCTCCGGCTGCAGCCACCTTCTGCTCCGCTTTGGCGCTCCATGAAGGGGCGACAACCTTGATTTTTTTGGTGAGCCTTCCGGAGCCCAGCAGCTTGTCAAAGCCGTGCTCCTTCAGCTTGACGGTGTCCCCGTCATTGAAGTGCTCCTGGAGCCAGCTGAGATTGACTGCCCTCACGGCGGTTTTCAAACCGCCACGGGTGAAGCCGTATTTGCCGAAGTGGCCCACCTTGCCCCTCCGGCTGCCGATTTTCAGCTTCCTTTTCCCGCCTTTTATGGTCAAAATCCATTTGCTGTCTTTGACGCCCGCATACCCAGTGCCTCCGCGCCGGCCCCTGCCCCTACGGTGGCTTCCATGGCCGTGCGTGCGGGTTCCTCTGCCTTTCTTGACCATACCCTCTGCTTTTTAGGGCAGTTTAAAAGGCTTTTGCCGGATATCCGGCAGGAGCTCAAGCTAATTTTATATATGCCTGCGAAAAAGCAGTCAATGCAGGATTCGCTCTCTCTGCTTATTGAAGAAGGCAAAACGCCGGAGGGCCTATACTTCCGGACATACCGGCTGGCGGGAGGGGGCGCTCCGTCTGAAAGCCGGCCGACTGTGCTGGTCCACGGCCTGGACTCGAACAGCGACACTATGGTCCTGCCCGCCGATGATTTTGTAGAAACCGGCAGGAGGAATTTCGCTGAAGGGCTTGCGCCGGAGCTGGCCAGGAAAGGACGCTACGTTGTTGCAGTGGACCTGCCGGGCCACAGCAGGTCTGCAGGCTATGCCTGCGACTACTCCATGGAAGCCATGGCCGAAAGCATCAGGAACGTCGCGGATTATCTGGAGCTGGAGGGCCGGCTCGATTTCTTCTCAAGTTGCTACGGCGCCAATGTGGTGCTGAAATTCGCCAAGGAGCATCCCGAAGCCTTCGGCGTTGCCGTCCTCTCGGACCCAGTCATCGGCTTCAAGGCCATCCCGAAAAAACGGGTGGTCTCCGCTCTGCTGAAGCTGGAAGCAGTCCTCAAGTATATCCCGGACAAGCTCTTTAATTTCATGGAGTTCTCCAGGAAGGTGCAGGCCAAAACAGAGGAAAAAACAGGAAGCACTGAAGAAGAAGTTGCATGGACCAGAATCGGGCCAGAAAAGCACCTCCCGAACAAGACAGCTTTCAGGATTATGCACGGCCTCAGGGCATTTGAAAAGGAGCTCTACGGCGGAAGCCTGCCCTACCTTGAAGGGAGCGATATCGCAGTCAAATACGTGGGGAACAGCAGCTACCCCCGGAGGGACGACTTGGAGGCCATCCTCGGCAGAGCTTCAATCGGCGAATACGGCTTCACCAGCAACCACCATGCGCAGATGCACCCGGACTGCCCCGGCGAGGTCCATGAAACTTTGGAGCTGCTTTCAGAAGCCAAGTATTGTATTCCAGGTAAATAATTTATGACTTTTCAGTAGTTAAATTATCCTAAATTTTATAAACACCAAACTAAGGGATAACGGCATGGTGCCTGCATTTAATGACCTAAATGAGGAAGCAGAAGGCCACTTCTACATTCTGGCCGGGAGAACAATGCCCATGCTGGCCGAATTTAAAAAAGACCCTTCGGGGGATCCTGAGCATAATAAATATGTGCTGTGTGAGGATGGAGCTATGATAGGCCCCCTGCTCTACGGTGCGGGCCTTCATGTTGCACCCCCAGGTATTGGAAAATTTGAAATATACGCACCTATCATGCCTGGGTCAATTGACAAATTCAACGGTCCGACAGCCTACAAAAAGATCGGAGAAGTTGATTATATAGAAAAGAATATTGAAGCATTCAATTTGGTAGAACTCCCTAATGAAGGAAGCGACTCAGACATGGTGCAGTATGGCCGGTTGGCATTCACAGATTTCAAAGAAAAAGTGTTGGTCACGCAGGATACCAATAGGTATTACCATTTTATGAAGGACGGGAGCTTCGAATCAACTATATCAGGAAGGGAGGATGCAGATATGGCAGATGCCTACAAATTAATCCACAGTCAAGAGTTGCCGGTGTTCGCAGATGTCCTGATCGCCCTGACAAAAAAAATAGGACATGATAAAATTTTTGTCAGATATGTCAATGGCGAGGACACTCCCTATGGAATCACCATCAGCACTGTAGATTTGGGCAAACGCGGTGCAAGAACAAAAATCTATGCTTCAAGAATCACAGATTATCTTGAATAGGCAGCATCTTCAGTATCCAGCTGTATATGTCCTTCTGCTTCCCCAGGTTGCCGTGGGGCCTCTGCTTCTTGATGGACTTGTAGCCACCCCGGGGGGGAAGCAGATGAGCCCACTTGATGGCCTTCCCGCCTTCAAACTTGACGCCCTTCGCCTTGAGGTCTTCGACTATGGTGTCCGGGACCCTGCCCCACATGGTGTGGTTGCTCACAATCTTGACCATGCCTTGGAACTCGGGAGTGTCGGGCACAACCACAAGCGTCTGCTGTCTGTCCAGCTTGAGAAGCTCAAGCGTCTTCTTTATGTCCGGCTTGAGATTCACTTTGCCCCTGATCCTGACTACTGCAAGTTTGGCCACCATCACTCAACACCTCCATGCTTCTTGTAGCCGTCCGGCATATCAACAATGACTGTTTTTTTGAGAGCGTCAATAACCGCATACGCGTAATTCATCCGGGTGCGGGTGTGGTTGAAAGTCTTTGCCCAGACATCCCTGATGCCTGCCAGCTTCAGTATCTTTTTGGCGTCGTCCCCAATGACTGTGCCGGTCCCTCTCGGGGCAGGCTTCAGGATTACGCGGACTGAGCCCGCCTTGCCCTCCACCTGGAACGGCAGGCTGTGTGGCTGCCGGCAACCGCATTCCCAGTCGCCGCACCCCCTCTTGATTTTGAAAATATTCCTCTTGGCGTTTATGACCGACCTCTGGCGGGCCATCAAGCTCTCCCTGCTGCATCCCCTGCCGATGCCGACATAGCCGTTGCCGTTGCCGACGACGGCCAGGAAAGTGTACTTGTTCCGGGAGCCCTCGCGGACTTTCTTCTGCGTCCGTTTGAAATGGCGCCTCTGCCCGCCCCCGAACTTGCCTTTGGCCTGGCCGATATTGATGAAGATAGGTTCAAGACCGGGAAGCAGGGCATCCACTATCTCCGCTTCAGTAATCTTCAGGCCCCTGTCCAAAATCTCATCAAGGGATGTTATCTCGCCGGCTTTCACAGCGCGCCCCAGCCGGGTTTTTGGGATCCATTCCGGAGCGGGCTCTTCCCTTCTTTTCCTAAACCCCCCCCGCCTTCTTGGATTTCCATTAGACATTCATTTCACCTTCAATTTAACTGCTTCAACTTGTTTTTCAATGCTTTCGCTGATATGCCTGCCCTTGAGCCTGTCCTCCGAAGGGAACATGCCCTCATCGCAGGGAATCTGGAGGCCTGCATCCCTTGCACCTTTGACCACCGCAAATATCTTGTTGCCTTTGGTTGAAGAATGCATGCCCATGTCCAGGACGGCGTCGGCAATCCTGTGCTTCCTGGCGCGGACTCCAACCAAGTAGCCGACCAGGTAGGCTGCAGGCACATTGGCCCCTCCCTGCCAGCCGAACTCTCTGCGGAGCTGGACCAGATCGGCCGAAGCCATCACCTCATCCCCTTCCGGCAGGTAGTTGACAATCTGGGCTGTGATGTTGTTGGAAGTCTTCCGGACAACAAGGCGGAGCCTGCGGGATTTCAGCAAATTCAGCCGGACCTTGTAGTCCGTCCTGCCCTCCCTCCTCCTTTTGAACCTGATCCTCCGCTTCATATTTCACCCCTCTTCTTCATCTGTTCGACGCTGGTCCTTAAGTGGCCTTTGTCCCTAAAAGCATTCCCTTTTGCCATCCGGTAGAGCTTCCGGTAGGCCTGCCTGGTGACTTCGCCCGCAGTCTTGAGCGCGCGGAGCAGTTTCCTCTGGGCTCGGATTTTCAGCATCCATCTGTCCTTCTTTTTGAAGCGTGCGCCGGCAGTCCCCTTCCTTTTGCCGGGGCCCCTCCTCAAGCCCTTCCGTTTCTTGAACATGCGTATATTTGCACGCGCCCGGCTGACGCCTTTGGCCTGCCTCTTGCTTATCGCCCCTTCAGAAATCAGCTTGCGTATGTCTTCGCGGGTTATGGCCTGCGAGATTTTGTCCAGCTGGCCGGGGTCAAACCGCACCCTCTCTGAACCGCATTTCAGCAAATCACCCGCCAGCCTTCTTTGAGTCCTGAGCTTCATTGTTCAACCCCCTTTTTCCCGGTTGCTTCCTTTGTTTTTGATTTTTCTTTCTTTGTTTTTGATTTTTTCGATTCTGCCTTCGGCTGTGTTTTGGGCAGGGACTGGACGACCCTCAAGCCCATCTCCCTGGCTTTCTTGAAGATGGTCCTGCGTTTTCTGCGGCCGACTGTGCTGGCAATCCTGACTATGTATTTGGAATTGAGGCCTTTCAAGCCTTCAACATTAAAGACCCGGGTCTCAATGAGGCCGGTCGGGTGCAGATGTCTCTTGGCAGTCTCCCTGCGGTAGCCTACGGAGGGCATCAGCAGTTTGCCACGCGCCCTCTGCCTCATCGGATTTTTGTGCCCCCGGGGCTTCCTCCACTTGAGAGTTTTGCCGAGCTTCTTGTACTTCCAAAAATGCTGTCGCCTGAACTCCTTACTCATCAATCACACCTCGCTTGACAATATATATTCCGTCCCGGAAAACCCTGCGGTCCTTATTCCTGATCTGTTTTTTAGTTGACTGTTCAATTCTTGCAGCAGTCTGGCTGACGGATTCCAAATTCATGCCTTCAACAAAAATCTGCCTGCCCCCTTTCTGGAGCTCCACTTTGACATCAGGATATTTCTTTGTGAACACATCAGCCTTCCCACCGATAAAGTTGCTGATTTTTATGTTGTCTCCCTCTATTGAAACCCGAATAGGAAAGTGAACATTGAACACATCAAGAACATAACGGAAGCCTTTAGTGACACCAAGGACCATATTATTCACATGAGCACATGCAGTATGAAGCATTGCCTTGCCTCTTTTCCCTTCAGTTGAGGCGGAAATTGTAATTTCTTTTTCAGCAACTGAAAAGTGAACAAGAGGCATTTTGGAAAAGTCTCTCTTTAATTCACCGAGGGGCCCGGACAAAACCAAAGTCTTGCCCTCAACGCGGGCATTCACTGCATCTGGAAGTTTCACTTTCTTTTCCATCTTTCGCCCCCCTTAGTAAACATAAGCTACAAGCTTTCCCCCAACTCCTTTCTTTTTTGCATCTGCATGCGTCATGACGCCTTTATTGGTTGAAACTATAATGACCCCAAATCCTTCAGCAGGCAGGAATCTGCGCTCCCATTTCACAAATTCGTCCTTCTTGACTGCAAAACGGGGTTTAATGGCACCGCATTTGTTTATCCTTTTTGACAGCATGATATGATACAATCCCCCTCTGCCGTCTTCAATCATCTCAAAATCCTTAATATAATTATTTTCCTTGAAAATCATAAGCACTTTGGTCATCAATTTTCCGATTGGTTTGAAGGTCATTTCGGTTTTGCCAATTCGGACCGCATTCTTTACGGCAACCAGGAGATTTGCAAGCGCATCATTCATCATTTTTATTCACCATTATTTATCGATATTTTTTGAACCCGAGCAGGGGGGCAATTTCTCTGAAGCACTGCCTGCAAAAATTCAGACCAAAGCTTCTTATGTGCCCCTCATACCTGCCGCACCGGTCACACCTTCTCGCACCTATTCCAAATTTGCGATTCACTCTATTCTTGTGAGTGGTCTTTTTCACATGCTTATTCCCGTATTTCCTTCTCAACTCTCTCAATCTTGGAACGGTAGTCATTCTGGTTTCACCTTCTCTTCAATTTCAACTCCAAATTTTTTAGAGATGAATTCCATAGCTTCTTTCTTTGTCAACAGATGTTTCGCGCCCACCTTGGATGCTTTCACTTTCCGGTATTTGACGCGGTATCCTTTCCGCCCCAAATTTACGCAAACATCCATGCCGAACATCCCCAAATGGGGGTCGTATTTCATTCCGGGGAGGTCGCCGTAATCCTTGATTCCGAATGAAAAATTGCCTGTTTCATCAAAATTCGCCGCCTTAAGCTTGTTTCCAACTGCAATAAAGGCTTTTTTCAAAAGCTCTTCCGCTTTCCGCCCGCGGACATTCACTTTTGCCCCGACCAAAAGCCTGGGCCTCACCCCAAAAGCGGGGATTCGTTTCATGGTCTTGGTCTTGACAATGCTTGCATCAGTGATGCGCTTCAGAAGAGTTACTGCCTTTTCCAGCTTCTCTCCTCCTTCACCAACTCCGATATTAAATGTAACTTTTCGGATCACCGGCTGAACCATCACATTCGACTTTTTTGGTTTTATTTGGGATGATTCTGTATGCTCTTCCATTTCATTCACCACTGACTGTAATTTCCGGTTCATCTTTTCCGACAATCATTATGTAATCTTTTGGAGCCTCAAAGCTTGTTTGGCCCCCTTTCAATTTAACCGTTCGATTCACAGACTCAAATTTACCCATTCTGCCGGACTGTCTTCCTTTGAAAACCAAAGCCAGCATTTCTTTTTTCATTTCTAAAACTTTTTTGATTTTGGGTTTTCCCCCTTCTCCGAATTCAACAACCAATGAATCTCCATTATTCACATTCTTGATATCGAGAAAGTTCCGGCCGTCATGGGTTGTAATCTGAATCTTCCCATTCACTAATTGTTTTTTCACCACTCTCAAAATTTTTGTCTTGGCTTCTTTCTCATCAATCTCAATAATTTTCAGTCCATGCGGAACAGGGACTACACGGTAATTTTTCTTCATTGACGGAATCGAAACCACATCCATCAAGCCGACCGGGAAATTGGTGTCTTTTCTGGGAACGCCGTCAACCAGTATTTCCTTGTTTTTGATGGCTGCTCTGGCCTCCCTTGCATCCGAGACTATGCCCATCACATCCCTCAGCAGGACGCTGAGGGGGAAACAGGCTCTTTTGGGGTGCGGACCGGGCCTGGGCCTGAAAATCCAGACTTTATTTTTTCTGCCTGCTTTCCAAAACTTCGGGCTGACAACTCTTTTCATGTGCATTCATTTCGCCTCCTCGACTGCCTTCCCGCCTGCCGTAATCCTGGCTTTCCTTTTTTTGTCCTTGAGATTGAGCTCCTTCAGCTCGAGGTTTGAAAAGTGAATGGGAACCAAAACTTTGCTGCCGTTGGCTTTGGTGGCTTCAACACCTTCAATCTTCACTCTGCCTTTTTTCCTGTCGATTTCAACAACTTTTCCGCTCTTGCCTTTGAAAGTCCCCTTCACAAGTTTTACTCTGTCCCCAACACAAACAGGTGCGTTCCTCCTGTTGTATTTTTCTGAAAGAACTTTGTCCAAGTGAACATTAAGTTTAAGCTTCATACAACCACACTCGCTACTTTTCCCAGCCCCGGCCATCTATCAACAGCTTCACGTGCAACCGCCCCCTTAATTTCACTCCCCCGCGGGTTGCCGTCCTCATCAACCACAACTGCTGCGTTCCTTTCAAAATGAAAAGTGCCGCCGTCCGGCCTTCGGAACTTCTGCCGGGTCTGGACAATAATAGCCCTGACAACCTTCTTCCTTATGTCCGGCTTGCCTTTCTTCACAGTTGCAACCACCATGTCGCCGATTGCTGCGGACGGGTTGCCGCCGCGCGAAACATTGTGCCCAAGGACTGAGATTATTTCTATAATCTTCGCGCCCGAGTTGTCAACAACAGGCACCTTCGCCCCTGCAGGCAGCGAACGAATGGTCTTCTGGACAGGGGGGTAGCGGGTGACAGCCCTAAGACGTCTTACCATGGTTCAGGACCTCCATTATTACGAATGACTTGGTCTTCGAGAGCTTCCGGGTCTCAGCAATCAGGACCTTGTCGCCTGCCTTGACTGCCATACAGCCCGGGACATGGACGGACACCCTGCTCTTGGTGCGGTAGGCCCTGTCGTATTTCTGGACCTTCCGGATTCTCGGCCACTCCACCACAGCAGTCTTGTCCGCCAAAGCCTTCACCACTACAGCCCGGACAGTCTTCCCTCTGGTCGAAACCGTGCCGTGCTGCGGGCAGTTCTTGTCGTTGCAAGCCATACGACTGGGGGAAATGGAGGGCTTTTATAAGTTTTGCGGGGCCCATGGAGGCCCGGGGGCCGTCCAGCATCCTGCTATTTCTTAAAAAAGAACGCAGGAAATCTCCAGCGCCTTAAGAGCTTCGGAGCTTTTTTTATTCTATCTTCCGGACTTGAAACAAGGAGCTTACCGACAACTTTTACCTTTTTGCCTTTATATTTGAAAACAAACGTCGATTCGCTTTTTGATACCTTCTTTTCTCCTTTCTCCGTCGCAATCACAAGCAGATGCTTTGTTTCATCTACGATTTTTCCCTTGATGCCTGCCTTGCCGGGGTCGGTGCACTCGGCCACTTCGGCTTCAAGGCCGATTAAATCATCGGCGAGGATGTCTTCAGGAGGCATGGGAAAAAAAGGCGCTAAGATTTATAACCGCTATCAATTGGCACTGTATGAATTACAGACAGTCCGGTATGGATTACAGACGGCTCGACGATTCTGAAGCATCCCTGCTCCGGGAATACCACGCAATCAAAAAGGGCATCAATCTGACGGACATGGAGGCGCTCGAAAAATCAAGAAGGGATTTGTATAATTTGGCAAGATATGCCGAAAAAACTGAAACAGGAATAGGGCCGCTGGTGTCGGAGATGGCTTTGAAAGAATTCAACAAAATCCACCGGCGAATCAAAAAAATCAGGCAGCTGGATGCGACTAAATAGGGCGCTCCCAGTCGGCGACCCCGCCTTCAGTGATGTAGAACAGAGGGTGCACTTCCAGATTGGCAAGCTGTTCCAGCTCTTCCGCCCGCCTCGGCGCCCGCCTCCGCAGTTTTTTCAGCAGATGCTTGAATTCATAGACCACCTGCCCCTTGCTCACCGGAAGCTTCTGCCTGGTGTATGCATCTCTCCGGATTTTCGAGCTGTCGAATCTGTAGCCTCTCATGACCGCCTCCTCCAGGACTGCAAGGAGGTAGGTGTTGATGGCTGCGACCGGTTTTGGGTGCTTCCTGAACCTGTCCAGCTGGGGGTGGTGCTTGTAGCCTTTGGTTTTCTCCGAGAGGACGGCCAGGGCCAGAAGCCCTTCGCGCCACAGGGCCGTGAGGCCGCGGGCGTCGAGATATTTTGGGTGGAGGCTCCAGAGCCTCATGAAACCCATGATGCAGGAAGAATAAATAGTTGCGCAGTGTAGGTTTGCGTGGATTTCGCGGATTTCGGCAGATACACTACGCTGGCGGTGGTGCTGGGGGGCGTGCTCATCGGCCTGTCCATAGCCATGGGAAGCACCATCCTCCCCATCACAATTGCAACTTTCATCATCGTGCTGATTTTCTATCTGAGGACCAGAGTCACAGAAGTCATGCAGGATGAAATCATCTACAAGATGACCCAGAAAGCGGGCAAACTGACAGTGTATATCACCGCCCCCGGGTTTTCAGTTGCCGGGCTGGTCCTCGTATCACTGAAGCGGTGGCTCCCGCCCCTCCTTGTCACTTCCGGCTATTTTTTGAGCTTCACCGCCATTGTGCTGGCATTCATCTATGTCCTATGCTATATCTACTACAGCAACAAGCATGGAAGCGAGTGGTAACAAAATCAGCTGGCAATAAAGCCGTTCACTTCACCTCGATGCTGTTCTCCTGGAAGCCGAGGCCCACCAGGACCTCCGCCATCCGCCTGCGGTGGTCGCCCTGGAGCTCAATCTGGCCGTTCTTGTATGTGCCCCCGCACGCCAGCTTCTTTTTCAAGTCTTTGAGCAGCTTCTTGGCATCAACGGAGCTGTCAAGGCCGGAAATAACAGTCATATACTTGCCCCACCTGCGCCTCTCCACAAAAACTTTTATTTTTTGGGTGTCCTTGGCAAGACTTTCCCATATTTCCGACGGGAGCCCAGAATCTTTCAGCAGATCGTCAGCCATCAAGCATACCTACTTTTTCCCACGCCCAACCGCCTTATTTGTTTTTGCTTTTTCAGCTTTTGCGGATTTCGTGGCTTTTTTATATTTTTTAACTTTCTTTTTCGGAGTTTTGGGTTTTTCGGCCTTCAAAGCCTTCTCCTTCAGAAGAGTCTCAATCCTCGCAATGAGCCTGCGGGTGTTCCTGACCTGGCTGGGCTTCTCCAAAGTCTTGAGGGCTTTCTTGGCCTCCA
>CAZJUS010000009.1:0-29825 GCA_964549355.1 Candidatus Undinarchaeota archaeon
CCGAGCTTTGCGAAGCTCGACCACGGTGGCTGTCTCGCTTCGCTCGACAGCCAGCCAATACATACTGGTGAGCCGCGAAGCGGGCGAATCAGTATTAAGTGTCGACTGATTTCAGTCGAGCCCCAACCGAGATTCGGACTCGCAACCTTTTAGAAAAAGGTTGACCAAAACCCATAGGGCTTTTCAAAAAAGTTCGATCAAAGTTGGCTGGCCCGCCGAAGGTGGGCCAATCTGATCAAACTCGATGAGAGTTTGAGCCCCAACCGAGATTTGAACTCGGGACCTCTACCTTACCAAGGTAGCGCTCTACCGGCTGAGCTATTGGGGCGAAACTTTGCGGAAGAGTTTCGGACGCCGTTGCATTTCATTCTGGAGGGAGCAATTTATATGTTTTTTTAACTTCTCCGGCACATCGGCATGGCCACGGCAGAGCTTAACCTTCCCCATGCCTGATAGTATATCATGGCACAGGAAGCATACGCACCCGAAGATGTCGAGAAGTGGTGGGACAGAATCCAGGAAAAATACGGGGGGAAAAGCCGTATGGAGCTGGCCCGCTGGTATCTCCACAAAAGGGCCATGGGGCGGAAGCTCGGCATGGTCTGATTATCTTGCTTTGGTCTCCGGCGGTTAAAAAATCCTCAGAGCACCCAGGAGGGTTTTCTCCGCCGGGACCACCTTCCCTCTTTTGGCTTCAACCAGTCCCCGGAAAATTCCATTCTTCAAAGCCTCTTTTTTGACTGCAAAAACATCCGTGCCGTTCACCAAGCCCACCACCACGAGGCCCCCGTTCTTCCGGGCCAGTACCAGGGAGTTGCTGCCGTTTCGTTCAAAATAAAGGTCATCTGTCAGGAAAGCAGGATTGTGCTCCCGCCCCTGGAAATCCACCAGCTTGGCAAAAACTTCAAGGTCGCTTTCGGCCTTTTCTGCAAAACTTCTCGAGATGCCTACAATGCGCATTGCCTATAACTACTCTTTCGTAATATATAAATCCCACCCATCCGGGATATGGGCCCTGCCTGACGGGGCCGGAGCACAGATAACTTTTTATAGCCTGCTTTTAGGCAACACTGTGGAAACTTCAAGCAGCAGGTGCATAACCTGCAACAAAGAGACTAAAGTGGTCCCGAACTCAGTCAGGTTTAAATGCCCCGGCTGCGGCGACGCTGAGATAGTCCGCTGTGGCGAGTGCAGGGCGCAGATGCGCCCCTGGAGATGCCCGGTCTGCGGTTTCGAGGGGCCTTGATTTGGGGTGTAAAAATGGGATTTGTAGTAGCCAAAATTAAAATTATGCCGAAGGACATGGAGAGCTTTGAGGAGCTGAAGGCCAGCCTGAAGGACCAGGTTGAGGTCATGGAGGAGGAGCCCATTGCGTTCGGCATGAAAGCCCTCCTGGTGCTTTTCAAGATGGAGGATGAAGGCGGGGCCCAGGACGCAGTCGAGGAAAAACTCCGGCGGAATCCCCTGGTCTCCAGCTTCGAGGTGCAGTCGGTCGGCAGGGTCTGATTTTTTGCCGGAGACAGACAGCAAGCATAAATAAAATCACGGCATTTGGGTTCTATGCCGGAATCAAATGTTGAAATCAAAGAGTTCAAGAAAATTGCACCGGGATGCACCTTTATCCTCGGCTTCCCCGGAACGGGGATGGCCGGCTCCATATCATCGGAGTTCATAATCCACAAGAAAGGGTTTGAGATGCTGGGCCATATCCGGAGCCCCCTCCTGCCTGCGGTGGCCATAATCCGCGACAGCAGACCCCAGGCCCCCATCCGCATCTACGGCAAGGACAAGATTGTGGTCGTGGTTGCAGATGTCATGATACCTGACAGTCTCTGCCACAGTTTTGCAGCAGAGCTGGTCAAATGGATAAAGCTGCAGAAGCCCAAGGAGGTCATAGTCCTGGGAGGCATTGAGAACAAAGACCAGAAGGACAAGAATTATGTGGTGAGCTGGAAGGCCAAATACCTTGACGACATCAAGCTGGACCATATGAAGCTGGGCTTCGTCGTGGGCATCTACGGCCCGCTCATGATGGAGCTGATGGAGAACAATCTGCCCGGCTACCTGATTCTCACTGAGGCCCAGCGCGGCCCGGACCCAAAGGCAGCGGCCGTCATAGTCCGCCATGTCGCCGAGAGGATAAAGATGGACATAGACCCCTCTTCTTTGGAAAAGGAAGCGGGGAAGAGGCGCGAGGCCGCCAAAGTCAAAGGCCAGACATGGGACCCCTACCCAAGCATCTACGGATGAGATTTAATTATATGGGCCCCAGCAGCTTGATCTGCTTCACTCCTGAGATGGAACTCAACTGCCTTACTTTCAGTGCAGTGCCGACCACCATCATTTTCCCCGTCCCAACGCTTTGCCCGTCAATGCCGTTGCACGGGTTGCAGAATACAAGGGCTGCAATTTCAGCGTCCGGATTCAAAGTTGCCTGCCTCTGAAGCTCCGGGTCCACTTTGGGCAGGGATGCCAGACCATAGACCGCAATTGCAATGCCGAGCGCCAGGACCAGGAGGGGATAGTAATTTTTCTTCTTGGTGTTGTAGATTCTGCGGGTCGGATAATAGGAGTAGGAAGCGGGATAGGCATATCTGCCGTAGCTGTATCTTCGGGTTGGGCTCAAAGTTCCACGCTCCTTATGCTTTTGTATTCCGGACCTGCGGGGGTTAATATGCTTTGCTTCAGGAGCAGCCGCCCGGCTGTGAAGCTCCCGATTTCTGACGTCCGGTGCTCTTTGACGAAGGCTTTGGCGGTCCTCTGCCCCTCGGCAGTCCTGGCCCTTGCAAGCGTCAAATGCCCGATGAAGTCCGGCTCGGGCGGGAAGCCCAGCTGGAATATGGCGGAGTCCACCTGCCTCTTCAGCTCCGCCAGCCCGGGAGACTGGACGCCCACCCAGACTACGCGGGGCCTGTCGCGTGAGGGGAAGCCCCCCACACCTTTCAGTATGATTTCAAAGCGTCCATGCCCGTGCAGCCGCTCCAGGGCGCCGCCGATCTGCTCCAGCCTCCCCGCCCCCACTTCGCCCAGGAACCTGAGGGTGAGATGCATGTTTTCAGGCCGGACGGGCTTCACCCCCCTGCCCGCCTTGTCCGCCAGCTCCTTCCCAAGCATCCAGGCTTTCTCCGCTAGGCCTCCCGGCAGTCCTACTGCAATAAAACACCTGATGCCCTCCACTTCAGGCTGAATCCCAAGGCATATTTATGATTTCGACCAGATGTTTATTTGTGATTGGGGTTGTGAAAATCGGAGGGGCCTTCTTCTCCGAACCTGCGCGGGATAAAGTGAATAAGGTTAAGACTTTCATCAGCAGTTTCAAAGGGGATTTGGCCCTGGTGGCCGGCGGGGGCAATATGGTGAAGGCCTACCTGGACAAATTCCGCAAGCTTGACCTGCCTGAGACCTTCCTCGACCTTCTGGGGATTGAAATGACCCACGTCAATGCCCAGTTCATGGCAAGGATACTCAACGGAGTGCACACAAGGACCTTCCCGGAGGTCAAGAACAACCTGGGGAAGCTTCCCGTCACCGCGGGCCAGACCGTGGGGCAGTCCACCGACGCTGTTGCCGCCGCCCTTGCGGACTACCTCAAGGCGGATATACTGATTTTGGTGAAGGATGTCGGCGGGATATACCCCAAAGACCCGAAGGAGAACCCGGGCATGCGGGTGATACACAAGCTCAGCTTCGAGGAGCTCCGCCGGTTCGCCAAGCAGGACACCAGGGCAGGCTATTACGGGGTGGTGGACCCGACCGCCATAAACACCATCATCCGGAGCAGGATTCCGACCTATGTGGTCGGCCTGGACTTCAACTTTGACGACGGGACCAAAATCGGGGCATCGGTTGATTGACTGGTTGCCCGGTTTGTCGAAAGCCTTAAAACTTTCGTGCTGAACTGAGGGTTATGCGCAGGGACAAGCGGAAACTCAGCTTTTTTCTTGGAGGCCTCATGCTCTTCTCGACTCTGGCCTTTGTCCTGACAAGCAATATGCTCGGCGGGGGCGGGGCTGCCGGCGGCCAGCAGGAGCCGGTTTTTGTCGGCAACTGGAAAGGCATGGATATTTTTGTTGTTGACACCCCGATCGGCCCCATCTACTCCTTGGATTTGGGGGGAGGCATGCTCCAGTTCCGCGTGGACCCCCAGGAGGCTGCTGATGAAATCAGCATCGAAAATCCGGCTCGGATTTACAGCAGGCTGATGACATCGTCCAAAGTATATCTTTTGTATGAGGAAAAAGAAAATGAAAGGATAAGCCAGGCGGTGCTTGAGATGACCCGCTTCCTGCGCGGGCGCCCCTTCACCCTCGAAACCGGCCTCACCGCCCCCTACCAGGGCAATGAATCTTCGGGCGTCCCATACCATGACCCGTGGAATGTGACCGGCGGGGAGGCAGCCATATATGTCAAATTCGGCGACAGCAATGAAGTGCAGATGCTGAACAACACAGTCCTGGTCACCGGCAACGACCTGCACAATGTGACTCTTGCAGTGACCAAGCTGGGGCTGGTGATGTACCGCTTGATATGAGGTGGGACTATGCATTGGTGGATTGGGGCTTTCGTGAAGATTCTTCCGGCCTACTTGGCCAACACAGCCCCGCTTGTCTTGCTTTCTTTGGACAGGTGGGGCTTCCTGAAGCGCCTCGCCAAGCCTCTGGACGGGGGCAGGAAGCTCAAGGACGGCAGGAGGGTGCTGGGGGACGGCAAGACCTGGCTGGGTTTGTTTGCCTTCCCTGTTTTTGGCGTCCTGGTGGCCCTGGCCCTCCAGTGGACGGGCGTCCACAGCTGGACGTCCGGACTCCTTCTCGGATTCGGGGCTTTCCTGGGCGACCTCGGGGGCTCCTTCATCAAGAGGCGCAGAGGAATGAAGAGGGGGTCGAGGGCCGGACTGCTGGACCAGGTTGATTTCCTGACCGGGGCTGTCCTGATGTCCCTGCCGGTCTTCGCCTGGTCGCTTCCCGAACTCCTGCTGGTGTTTTTTGCGACGCCGTTTGCCCACAGGGCCACCAACTTTATTGGATACAAATTGGGAATGAAGGATGTGCCTTGGTGAAGACCGGAACAGTGATTTTTGATTTGGACGGGACGCTCATCGATGCCGTCAAGCTTCATGAGGAGACTTTCGTCCAGGCTTTCAGGGACTTCGGCTTCACAGTCCGCGGTGAGGACGTCCGGGCCTTGGTGGGAATCACCGGCCTTGAGATTGCGGGCAGGCTGGCCGGCCCGGAGCTTGCCCAGAAAATCTACGACAGAAAGACGGAGCTTTTCTTTGAATGGTTCGACCGGTTCGACGAAATGGAGGGGGCCACTGCAGTCCTGGAGGAGCTCCGGCGCAGGGGCCACCGGCTTGCCGTTGCCACTTCGGGCAACAAACGGGTGATGGAGAAGGTTGCGGAGCGGTTCGGCTGGAAATTTGACATGGTCGTGACTGCCGAGGACGTGAAGCACGGCAAGCCCGACCCGGAGATGCTGGATAAAATCAAGGCTGAGCTCCCGGGCCCCTATGTTTTTGTCGGCGACACCCATTACGACAAAGAGGCGGGCGATGCGGCAGGCATAAGGACCTTGATTCTGGGGGAGGACATCCGCCGGCTGGCGGACCTCCTCGAAACGGAATTGTTTTAAAGCGTCTTTTGAGTTGCTCCTGTGCTTTCCAAGTTGCGCCCTTGGTGGAATCCCGCCACTGAATTTCTTTTTGGGTGGATGGGCGGATGGGTGCACCCCAACCTGCTTTCATTTTTCAATTTGGTCTGCGGTGCCCTGGCAGGTTATTTTCTCTATTTGGACAACCGGATTGCAGGTCTTCTTTTGATTCTCGCAACAGGGATTCTCGACGGTGCCGACGGGGCGGTTGCGAGGCGCTACGGAACCAAGAGCAGGTTCGGTGCGGTCCTGGACTCAACTTTCGACCGACTGAGCGAGGGCTTCATTCTGTTCGGGCTGTCCTTCCAGTATCCCCTTGCCTTTTTGGCGATGGTGATGTCTTTCACTGTGAGCTATATCAAGGCCAAGGAGCCCCGCGTCGCCCACGGCGTTGCCGAGAGGGCGGAGCGTCTCATAGTTTTGGTGCTCGGCATCCTGTCCAACCGGATTTCTTGGGCTTTGATGCTCATCACTGCAGCAACAGCCTTCACTGTAATCACCCGCCTGCTGTCCGCCTACCGCATCCTGTCTAAAGAGTGACCTCAAGCTTCCTGCGGTTCGCTATTGCATCGCTTATGAGGTCTCCAAGCTCCGTGTTTTTGCCGACCTTGATTCTGCCTCTTTTGCCCACTACTGCACTGAAGAGGAATTCCCCGTCAATAGCGAAGTTGAGCTGGCGCCCCACCACCCTGCGGTCGAAATAGAAGGTGAAAGCCTTGGAAGTCTCGTCCATTTGGAAATCGACGCTTTTTTTGGAGCTTGAGCCTCCAGATGGTCCGGGCCTTTCGCTTTTTGGAAGGCCCTCTATGTCTTGGATGTCCAGGCCGATGCCGAGCTGCTTCTCCAGCTCCTCCACATGCCTGCCCCCCTTGCCTATTATTTTCGGGATGGCTTCCTTGTCTGTGTATATGGTTGCCCCGCCTCCGCCGGGGTTGATTTTAACCTCCAGCCTTTCGTGGGGCACCAGCTTCTTGAGCCTCCGCCTCAGCTCGACCCCCGCCATCTCCCTGATTGGGTCTTTGGCGTCCGCCACAGGGACTATGATGGTCTGCTCGCCGTAGGTGTAAATTTCATACTCGGGCTTCTTGGTGAAGAAGTCTTTGATCTCCACCACCGGCCTGGCCAAATCCGCCTCGGTCATGCCGGACGGGACTTTGACTTTCATCTCGAGTTCATAGACTTTGGTGATGGCCCCTCCTTTCATGAAGAGCACTGTGTCGAGGACCTGCGGGATTACGCCCATCTCCAGCCTGCCCAGGAACCTGTGGATGGCGTCGATGGCCTTGCTGGCGTGGACCACCCCTATCATGCCGACCCCTGCGAGCCTCATGTCGGAGTAGACTTCAAAGTCGCGGGTCTTCCTCAGCTCGTCAAAGACGGTGAAGTCCGGCCGGACCAGCAGCAGGATTTCGCCCGTTCCCTCCGGGTCGCCTTCAAGGTGGCCGTACTGCGTTATCTCCCGCACCACATTGAGGTCCCTCGGGTGCTCGATGGTCTTCACTATTTTTTTCTTGCCGGCGTAGAATTCGGCGAGGGCCTGCGCCAGCGTGCTTTTGCCTGCCCCGGGAGCCCCTGCAATCACTATGCCTTCCGCCCTTTCTTCGAATCTTTTCATGAGCTCCTTCTTCAGCTTGTAGTCTTCAAGGGACAGCTTGACCACGGGCCGGACTGCGGTGATTTCAATGCCTTTGCTGAAGGGGGGCCAGGCCAGCACAATCCTGTAGTCGTCGTACTGCACCACAGTCGCCCCCTCCTTTTCAATTTCAAGGAAGGCGTCGGGGTTTGACTTGGATTTCTCTATTATGTCCTGGGAGAGCTCCTCGACCTCCGCAGGCTTCAAAGCTTTTTCGCTGATTTTTTCAAACTTCCAGGCGCCGGGGGCGCCCTTCTTGGCATAGACGGGCAGGCCGTCCTTTATGTGGACCGACATGGTGGTCTTGTCGAAGAACTTGGCAATCTTCAGCTCCGAGTGGCTTTCTTTTTTTACAAGAGACACCTGTATGCCCATGGACTCTGCCGTCTTGGCGTTGGCCTCGCTGCAGCTGACCAGGGTTGCGCCTTCCGCCAGGGCGAGCTCCCTGCTTTCCCAGTCGGCATCCTCTATAGTGAGGCGGTCGAGGTAGCGGGGCTGCTCCCCTGTGAATCTCAAGACCACTGTCTTGCTGTCGGCCAGCTTCCGGACGGCCTTCAGCTCCGCCATGCCCACTTTTCCGTCTGTTTTCTTCTCCCGCATGGCCCTTTCAACCAATGCCAGAGTCTTGTTGCCTATGACCACTTCCCCGCCTTTCTCCACCAGCTTGTGCACAAGGCCGGAGATAATTGCCGAATAATCTGGAACTATTATCATAAAGACGTCATCCCCCGGGGGTATATAAAGTCATCAGGACCCCCCGCAAGCCATAAAAGACACCGGCGGACTGGGTTTGAATGCACAAGTGGGTTTTTGTCTTTGACTGGGATTTTACACTCGCCCCGAGCTCATGGAATTTTGTCCGGAAAAAATACTACCCTTTTTCCAATATAATGCAGAAATATGAAGACTGGAAGAGCGGGAAGCTGAGCCTGAAGGCATGGATTGAGGAGGATGTGCAGGCGTTTTTCCAGGCAGGCTACTGCGAGGCTGAGCTGGCCGAATTCTCCGGCTACCGGCCGTTCCCCGGGGCGGAAGCTTTGGTGGGGAAAGTGAAGGCGGAGGGCTTTCTGACAGCCACCGCCAGCCTGGGGTTCAGTCCGCTGGTTGAGATGAGGGCCAGAGAGCTGGGCATCGATGAAATTTTCCTGACCCGGTTTGAAGGGGGCGCCGACGGCGTGGAAGTCACATCCTTAATTGACCCGGAGGCCAAGGCCGGGATTGTTGCAGATTACCAGAAAAAAGGCTTCAGGGTTGTGTTTGTGGGCGACGGCGATTCCGACATCCCCGCATTCAGGGCCGCCGATGTGGCCGTCCTGATTCCCGGCGGCAGGTTTGATTATGAACTCGAGGATGCCAAGAAGGTCTGCGACTTTGAGTTCAAGGACCTGCAGGCATTTGCAGACGGCTTTGAAAATTTTATGAAACAATTGGAAGGGGGCCTTCCGGCCCCGGAATAGGCATCTTCACAGGAACATCTGCTTCAACGGCTTGGCGTAGAGCACCGCAGACATGACCAGATACCAATACCACTCCAGGCTCAGCAGGGGTGGCCAAAGCTTGGCAATCATCAGTATCAGGGCTGCTTTGCCCAGGCATGCCAGCTTCACATCGACTATGTCCATTCTCGCGAGCAGTTCATTGCCTTTGTCTCTCAATCCCATATTTTTCACCTCAGGGTGCCCCCGGCTTTCGGCTATTTATGCATGGATACGTCCCGCGACGAACCGGTTCCAGATGTGAATCAATTTTTTAACCCTGCGGGCCACCCCTTCCCATGAACATTATTGGTGCGGGCCCCGCCGGCCTTTACACCGCATACCTTGCAGCCAGGAAAGGCATCCCGGTCACAGTCCACGAGGAGCATCTGCGGATTGGGAAGCCCGACCACTGCACGGGGGTCATATCACGGAACCTCCGGCAGTTCGTCAGGCCCGACCCGGAGGCGGTGGTGGAGACCTTGAAGGGGGCAGTCATCCGCGCCGGCAGGGAGGCGGTCTTCCTTGAGCGCGCGGACAGTGTTGATGTGATTGACCGCACTGTCCTGGACCGCCAGCTCGCCGAGATGGCCATGTCCGAGGGCGCCCGCATTCAAAAGGGCAGGAGGGTCTTGTGGAGCGACTTCAGGGGGCTGGTGGTGGCTGCCGAAGGCGCTGTTTCCCGCACCCGCTTTGATTTCGGCCAGCGCACCAGCTTCCTCCCGGCCATGCAGTTTGACCTGCGCGAGAAAGCATCAGGGCTTGACGGCGTCTGCGAGCTGTGGTACGGCCCCTGGGCTCCGGAATTTTTTGCCTGGGTCGTCCCGAGGGGCGACCGGGTGAGGGTGGGGATGGCCGGCAGGGACCTGCGGGCCCTCAAGCCTTTTGTGCTCCGGAGGTTCGGCAGGTTCCGGAAGGCCGCCCGGCATGCGGGGCTTGTTGTCACCGGAGGCCCTGTGGAGCAGACATACTTCAGGCAGAGGGAGCGCGAGGTGGTGCTGGTGGGCGATGCAGCGGGGCATGTCAAGCCCACGACAGGCGGAGGCGTGGTCTTCGGGCTGAGGGGTGCGGAGTGCCTTGCAGACTCCTTCGGCGACCTGCTGTCCTACCAGGGCCGGTGGCAGCGCGATTTCGGCAGAGAACTGAAGTTGCAGAAGCTGGCGATGAAGCTCATCCTCCGGAAGCCGGAGGCCTTTGTCCGCTTCCTGGGCCGGTCGAAAGACATAGTTGAAAAGTCCGCAGACATGGAAAAGCAGAGCAGGTTTGCCTGGAAGGCCCTCCCGAGCCTGGCCCGGTGGGCGGTGGAAGCTTTTATTAAACTCTAAGGCTCCAGCTGCCATGGCAGTCGCATATTCCGATTTTGCTAAGATGGACATCCGGGTTGGGACTATTGAGCATGTGGAGAGGGTGCAGGGCACCGACAAGCTCTACAAGCTTGAGGTTGATATCGGCAGTGAGAAGAGGACCTTGGTTGCGGGCCTGCGCCCGTGGTATGAGCCTGCCGACCTGGTCAAGAAGCAGATAGTAATGATAGTCAACCTTGAGCCCAAAATAATCAAAGGCATAAAGAGCCACGGCATGCTGCTGGCGGGGCAGGACTCCTCCACAGTCGCCCTGCTGAAGCCTGACAGGAGGCTGGACAACGGCGCCAAAGTCATGTGAGTGCCTAATTAACTGCGTCATTGCATCATGGCAACGCAATCAGTAAATACCCCCGCAGTGTGGTTTCTTAGGTGATATGATGGTGCAGAAGAACCCCTTTGTTTTTTGCATGGCCGACGGCAGGGAAATTGGAGCGGCCAGGAATCTGGCGGAGTTCAAGGCCATGCTCAAAAAGATACCTTTGGAGAGCGTCATCTACCATGCCAACCGCGGGGATTTTGCCAACTGGCTGGATTACATCGGCGAGAAGGCGATTGCGGAAGATGCGCGGAAGATAAAAGGCAACACAGGCAGAGTCCGCACCCGCATGCTGACCGCCGTTACGCCTTCGGTGGCCAAGAAGATACTGCACGGCATCAGGAAGGCGGCCGCCCGCAAAAAGAAGAAGCCGGCAAAAACTGCCGGGAAAAAGGCGAAGGCCCCAAAGAAAAAACCAAAAACCCCGAAGAAAAAACAGAAAACCCCAAAGAAAAAACTGAAGAAGAAGCATAAAAAGTAAACAACGCTTCGGCTCATTTTTTGAAAGGGGCAACTTCGTCGATTATATCAACATTGCTGATTATCATGCGCCTGCAGCAGTATCTTTTTATGCCCATGCTGTCCAGCACCTTGCCGGAGTCCTCCCCCTTGGCCACTCTTTTTTTGTATTCCTCATAGAATGCAGCCACGGGGAAACCGCAGCTGAAACATCTCATCGGTATCAACATTTTTTCCACCATTCATCTCTTGCCTTTCTGGGCGGCGGCCCTCGGCTTGCTCCTGCCCGGCTTCCACGGCTCGTTCTGGCGCATGTCGGCCACCAGCAGAGTCCTGTCGTATTCAAGGAAGGCTTTCCTGGTTTTTTCCCCGCCGAATTCTGCAAGGGCCTTCCCGACTGCAGTGCGGATGGCGTCGGCCTGCGCGCTGGCTCCGCCGGAGCGGACATTGACTTTGATGTCCGCCTTCCTCCAGACGTCTCCTGAAAGGAAAAGCGGTTCGCGGATTTTGTCGCAGAGGTATTTCGGGCCCCAGATTTCCAGGGGCTTGCCGTTGATGGTAAGCCTGCCACTGCCAGGCACCAATGTGGCGCGCGCTACGGCAATTTTCCGTTTGCCTACTGTCCTTATTGTTTCTGTTTTCTGCTTAGGCACAGCCTAAACAGCCGACGGAGGTTTAAAAGCTTTGTTAGTTTAGCTGATTTTTGGGGTCCAGCCGAGGTGCCTGCTCACTTCCCCGAGCCTGACGAATTTCTGTTTTTCGGGCGAAACTTTGCATTCCGGCAGGCTTTCAATTTTCAGCTCCTTCAAATTGTCGGGGACGCCGATGTGGACTATGAGCCTGCCCAGGGCTTCCTTGCCCCTCTTGTTCTGCTTGGGCAGCATGCCCCTAACAGTCCGCTTGAAAATCAGGTGCGGGACTTTCGGGAAGAAAGGCCCCGTGTATCTGTGGCCCTTGTCGTGCATCTCCTTGTATTCGCTGAAGATATTGTCCCTGCTTCCGACAATCACAGCCTGCTCGGCGTTCACGACCACAATTTTCTCCCCCATGAGGAGCCTCTTGGCCAAAATGGACGCAAAGCGCCCGAGCTTCATGTCTTTCGCGTCAAGGATTGTAGTCATCGGATCACCATCTTCAGCTTCTTGCCCGATTTGTCTTTGTCCAGCAGCTCCTCAATCAGCATGACTTTGCCTCCTGCAGCCTTGATCTTCTCCGCTGAGGCCTCGGAAAAATGGTAGGCCGCCACAGTCACCCTGCGGTCTATCCCCCCGGCCCCAAGGAGCTTGCCGGGCACTACCACAGTCTCTCCATCCTTCACATTCCTTCTAAGCTGGGAGACATTGACTGCCACACGGCTCCTGCGCGGAGCGGACAGCTGTTTGGCCACTGCAGTCCAGAATTTGCTCTTCGATTTGGACAAGCTTATCAGGAGCTTTTTCATGCGGGGGTCTTCGAACCTCCGCTTCTGGATTCTTTTGCGCAGCACCACGGACTCTTCGGTTTGAGCAGTTTTTAAGCCTTGCGATATCCGACAGCTTTAAATGCAACCAGCCCAAAATCTGCCATGATGCTTACGGGCAGGAGCTTGAGGAAGGCGGTCGAGTCGCGCATAAAGATTGAACCCTTCCGCGCCAAGCAGCTGTCCTCTGACACCTACGACCTGGCTTTGGGGAATGAGTTCCTCCGCCTGAAAAGCGAGGAGACGCCCATCCTCGACCCGCGCAGGCTTGATGTGGTGGGGGAGAGGATGTTCAGCAACTCCTTCATACTCCAGCCCCGCCATTTTGTGCTGGCCCGGAGCGAGGAATGGCTGGAGCTCCCGGCCGATGTGATGGCCATGGTCGCCGGCAAGAGCAGTCTGGCCAGGCTCGGCCTCCAGATCCATTCAGCAGCCCTTCTCCATTCGGGCCACAGGGGCTATGTGGTCTTTGAGATAACCAACCACAACTCAGTGCCTTTCAAGCTGGTCAGCGGCCTGCAGATTGCGCAACTGCTCTTTTTCAACGTCGAGCCTTCGGAGGAATACTACAAACTGGACATTGCAACTTTCAAAATCCAGAAGAGAATCGAGCTTCCCGCCGACCTGAAGTTTGCTGACGGCAGGGCAAAGCCGAAATGAGGGTGGAATATGGAGCGGTGTTTTTCCTGTAGCAGGCCGGCAGTCTATCATGCATACCATTTCGGCAGGAGCTTCTGCGCCCAGCATTTCAAGAGGTATCTGGTAAGGAAGCTGCGCCGTGAACTGTACAGGCTGAAGGCGGTGTCCCCCGGCGATTCGGTCGCGGTCCGCACGGACGGGAGCCTGCCCTCGCTCGGCGCCGCCAGGCTTTTCGCGGACGCAACCAGGAAGTGGAAGCTGAGGATATATGGCGCGCGCGCAGGCCGGAAAATTGACAAGGAGATACGCACCGATTTTCTGCAGTATCATGTGCACAAAATTCTGAAGGGGATTGCGGACGGGGACATAAAACAGCCCGGGGCCGTGGACGGCAACATCATAAGGCCTTTCCTGGCTTTTCCCGGAAAGGCGCTGGCCGTCTATGCCCTGCTGGAAGGCGTAGCCTTTGAAGAAGACAGGGCTCCGGAGCTGGGCGGTGCCTTCAGGTATGCTTCGGTTGCCCTCTGCCTGAACTTCGTCAGAGCATACGAGAAATTACAGCAGGCATTTTGACAGCCCCCACTGCAAGGTATGAGCCCGCCATGAGCCAGCAGACTGCCGACAGCCCCAGCAGCCCCAGCTTCATCATATTGGATTTGAACTTGGATGCAAAGTAGAGTGAAACCAGGCCACCTGCGACCAGCATCCAGAGAGGGAATGACGATGCTACGTTTTCAAAGAGCAGGACGAAAAAGCCCTTCCTGGCTTCCGGAGCCTCCTCGACGAATACTTTGGTCTCCCTGATATTGCCCCTTGAATCCCGCAGTGAAATTTTTTCTCCCGGTGCAGCTTCGGCGTACTCCTTTTCAATAGTCTTGGCCTCGCCCGGGCTGAGTGTGAATTGTTCGCCGGACGAGAAGCTGTAGTTGCCCGGAGCAGTCCCGTTGTTCTTTATTCTGTACACCACCTTCACGAAGCTGACCGTTTTTTTATCCTCCAGCTTCCATGCGACGGAGACTGTGCGCGAGGCGTCCATGCCCGGGGCGATGAACAGCAGGGTTTTTGTGGCGGTCCTGCTGTTGTTCCCCCACGACACCGTGGCGGTTACAGTCCCGGAGCCTTCCGATGGTGCAGCCCCCAAGTGCAGAGCAATCCTCCGGACCTCCTCCGGGTTGAGCGGGAAGCTCTCGCTGTAATTGTAATTGTCCGCAGACACCCGGACTGTGGCGCTGTCGACCCCGCGGATGCCCTTGTTGGCCAGGACTACGGTCTGCACCACCTCCTCCTCCGGGAGGAAAGTGGAGCTGCCCTCAAGCTCAATGGAGATCCTCGGCTTCCCGACAAAATAATGGCGGAAGAAGTCGGTGGTCTTCACCCCGCCTCCGTACGCCACGCTCGGCCCCCCGATTATGCCGTAGCCTGTGGATATGGCCACCAGCTTGTAGCTGATTTTTGAGGTGCCTGAAAATTCCTGGCCTATATTGCACACCAAGGCCTTTTCGGTGATATGGCAGGAGCTTGGGTAGCCGACCGCCACAAATTCCGCAGGCACGGGGTCTGTCAGCTTCTCCACGGCAACCGGCTCAACGCTTGAGACCGTCAGCACGACTGCAAGGCTTTCGTTGAGGTCTATGAGCTCCGGGCCTTCCACAGACTTTTGGATGTCGAGGGCCCATGCGGGGGCCACTGAGAGCAGGACTGCCATGGCCATTAAGACGGCGGACTTTTTCACGCTAATATTGGGCTCCCTGCGTATAAATGCATATTTACTACCTTCAGCCTTGGTTGTTATGGTACTCGCGTATATACTGGTTAGAGCGGACGCAGGCAAGGAAAGGGAGATGCTGGCAAAGATAAGGGGCGCTCCCGAAGTCAAGGATGCCCACATAATTTACGGCGAGTGGGACGCCATCATCAAGATAGAAGTCAAAGATGTAGAATCCATAACTTCCTTCGTGGTGGACAAGCTCCGCAAGATTGACGCCGTCAAGCTGACATCCACCATGATAGTGGCCGAGTGAAGCTATGATTTGGTGCAGGATGCATGCCGGCCGAAAGAGGGCGGTCCTGGCCATTGCCGATGAGGAGCTCATGGGCATGAGCTTTGAGGAGGGGGAGTTTGTTCTGTCGGTCAATAGTTTTTTCAAGGGCGAGCTGGTCCGGGAGGACGAGGCGGCGGCCATGCTGAAGGACGCAGAGATAATAAACGCCGTCGGCAGGAAGGCGGTTGCGGTCGTGCTGGAAGCGGGGCTTTCCGACGGGGGGACTGTCAAGAGAGTGGGAGGGGTCCCGCATGTGCAGGTCGTAAAGATAAATATATAAATGTGTAACTTTATAGTAACGATTATGGTCGATGGACGCAAAACAAAATTGAGGAAATTCAGCACAGAGGATTTTAGGGCCCGCCGGAAGAACCGCAGGCAGTACTCAGAGCTCAAGAAAGGCTACAGGTATCTTGAAGAAAACCCGGACACTGCAGTTTACGGCCTTTCGGAGGAAGTGACTATTGGAGTGAGGAAAAACGGTGACTTTGCGAAAAGCGAAATCAAAGTCGACGGCAGGAATAAAACGTATGACGAGTTTGTCGCTGTGGGGCTGAAGGCCGAAGACGGAAAGATAACAGTCCCGAACGGAGCGCTCTCCGAAGAGCTGTCGCTGGACCAGTTTGTCTACAGGTCATTGATAAAGGCCCAGAAAGCTTTGGGCGTGGAGGTTTTCAAGACGAAAAATCAGTTGGAATCGCTGGTCAGCTTCAAATACAGTGAAGATGCACAGGACGGCCTCGGCGTTGTAATCCACTACAAATATGGAGAAGATGAGGAATGCCGCGAAAACTACCAGAGACTTGTTGCATCCGTCCTTAGCTTCTGGAAGCGCAGCAAGCTTTTGGACAAGCAGTATACGCCCAAATTCGCCCCGCCCGCCCCTTCCCAGAGCACCCAGGCAGATGCTCCCGATGCGGGCCCCGGAGCGCCGGACCAGCCGGCGCAAGGCCAAGGCCACACCCCGACGCTTGATGCATACCTTGATTTAACACCTCCACAAGCTCAAGCATAGGGAATCTGGACTCTATATAATGGGCATCCCATTAGCCTTGTATGAAGCGGTGCCCCAACTGCGGACGCGTCAGGAAAAGGAAAGCGTGGCGCAAGCCCACCCCCGCCGACCTGCGGAAGGCCGAGAACTTTGAGCCTTTCGAGAAGGAGTGGTGCGACGACTGCATGAGGCGCGAAGCCAGCCACAACGCCATAATCCAAATCAGGGGCGCCCCCTTGGAAAAATTCAAGCCGGTTGTGGAGATGCATCTGGCCCGCAATGCTGGGAAGGGCGTTGTTGAAAACTTCTTTGAGAAGAACGGCAATTTCTATTTCAGCTCCAAGACTACCGCCAGGAGGATTGCGGGCGACCTGAAGAAGATGGGTGCGGAAATCAAGGAGACCAGCAAGCTGGTGACCTATGACAGGCAGGGCTCGAGGCCTTTGATGAGGCTTACCATATCCGCCAGGTTCAAAGTGGCAGTCGGCGACATAGTGGAGACCAAAGCCGGGCCGGATATTGCGGACAGGGTGGACGGGTCCTGGGTCTGGACGCGGAAAGGGCACAAAATCAAGCTGAAAGACGTCGTAAAACTCGAATCAGAAGCTTTCGAAGGGGTGCTGATTGCTGACAGCCCCCCGATGGCAACCCTCAAGGCGACGGGCGAAACTGTGGATGTGGAGGCTGCACCCGGTGTGGAAGCCGGCCGGGAGGTCATCTTGAGGGGCTTCAAAGGGAAGTGGTGGGTTGCGAAGAAATGAGCTTGGACGCATTCTGGGCAAAGAATACTCTTAAAAAATCCCTGCCCGGATTATTTGGTGCAGCTGGGACTCCTGGGCAAACCCAATGTGGGCAAGAGCACCTTTTTCACAGCTGCGACCTTGAAGGACGTGGAGATTGCCAATTATCCTTTCACCACCATAAAGCCCAATGTAGGCATCACCCATGTCAGGGTGGACTGCCCCCACACCAGGCTCGGGCAGGACTGCAACCCGCGCAAGGGCAGGTGCTTTGCGGGCGTCCGCTTCGTCCCCGTGGAGATATACGATGTGGCCGGCCTGGTGCCGGGGGCCCATGAAGGCAAAGGGCTGGGCAACCAGTTCCTGGACGACGCCCGCAGGGCCAAGGTCCTGCTCATGGTGGTGGACGCCTCCGGCCGGACTGACAGGGAAGGCAACCAGGGCGAGGGCAACCCTGTTGAAGATGTGAAATTTGTGGAGGATGAGTTTGACTACTGGGTCGAGGGCATAGTGAAGAAGCTGCTGGCCGGCAAGTCCGGCACAGCCGAGGACATACTTCTGGACGGCCTGTCCGGGCTGGAGATAGACAAGGACGCCATCCTGAAGGCCATGGACGAGGCCCACCCCACCGCCGATGCCTTCGGCTTTGCCCAGGCTCTCCGCAGGGCCGGCAAGCCGATGGTGGTGGTGGCCAACCGGGTTGACCTGGAAGGCTCGGACGAGTGGCTCGGGAAGCTGAAGCAGCTTGAAGCCCCCGTCGTCCCGGCATCGTCGGCGGTGGAGATGCTCCTGCGGAAGGCTGCCGAAAAGGGGTTTATTGAATATGTCCCCGGGAATCCAAGCTTCAAGATTCTGAAGGAGGGCAGCTCCCAGCAGAAGGACGCTCTGGACTTCGCCCGCCAGTTCCTGGAGAAGTACGGTTCAACCGGAGTCCAGCAGGCTTTGGACCTTGCGGTCTTCAAGCAGGGCCGGCGGATTCCCGTATTCCCGGTCGAGGACGAAAACAAGTGGACTGACGGCAACGGCAATGTCCTGCCGGACTGCCTGCTGGTGAAGCAGGGGACCACCGCCAAGCAGGTCGCTTACCTCATCCACACAGACATCGGCGACAAGTTCGTCAAGGCCATAGACGGCAGGACCAAGCAGGCCCACGGGGCGGACTATGAGGTCCAGGCCGGCGATGTGCTGAAGATTTCAACCCGGAGATAATTTTTTGAGAGTTTTTTTGACGTCTTCTTCGCCAAGCCGGGTCCTGAACCCCAGCGGCGTGAAGTGGGTCCTCACCCCCCCGACCGCCTCCAGCACCTCCGGCATCGGCGGGGGCGTCATTTTCAGCTCCCTGCAGATTTTGTGCAGGTGGAAGTACGGCTGCGGAAAGCCGGCTTCGCCCCTGATGAGCTCGAGGTCTCTGATGGTCGCCCTGCTCCCCATTTCCAGCCGGCCTGCCTTCTTCATCATTTTTTCAACCAGCTGTTTTTTCCACAAGCCTCCGAGCCAGATGGGGCCGACGCCACCCGATTCCCCCGTCTGCTCCAGCAGCCGGTCGCACCTGCCCGCTCCCTTTTTCAGCTCAAAGTAGATGCGGATGTAGTGGCGGTGGGTGTGTGCGAAGACGGGGGTCGGGGCCACCTCCAGCACCGCCCCCTGCCGGACCACGAAGCCCGCCAAGGCCCTGGTTGCTATCTCGTGGTAGTTGTCCGTCCGCTTCGACCTGAAGCCGTATCTCCTGCGGGCCACCCTCGGATAGGTGCCGGAGAGGGCTGCAGTGTCGGTGGCGCAGACGGCCAGCAGTTTTTTGGCATTCAGCAGGGCGCAGTGCACCCATGGCGCCGGGGTGCCGAAGGGGTCTATGTCTATGGCCTCCCAGAGCCGGGAGTGGATGGCCTTGCCCGCCCGCTCCCGGAAGACCGGCACTTCAACGCCGTTGAGCTCGGCATTCTTCTGCACCAGCCTTACTGCTTTGTCCGAAATGTCGCTGGCGACCACCTTCACGCCGTTTCCGGCCAGCCTGACTGCCCGCGCCCCCGTCCCTGCGAAGGCGTCCAGCACTTCACAGCCGTAGGCCTTGTAGACCAGGATGCTGATGTCGCGGGCCAGGGCCTGGTCCGGGTGGTAGAACACTTCACCCTTCTCCGGCGTCGGGGCTTCCGGCACCAGGAGCCTGCTTTCCCCTTCCCGGATTTCGACCAGCCTCTGCTCCATACTTCCAGCATCCGCCGGGGGTTTTGTAAGATTTGTTGCAACTTTTCAGTGGAATGGAAACCTATATTAGTGTCACCGAGAAATGGTAGTCATGGTGGAAGCTGATCTAGTTGCATCAATCCGCGATTACTTTGACCTTAACAGCTATGAAGCCAAAGTGTGGCTGGCCCTCCTGGGGCGCGGTATTGCAAGCGCCGGTGAGCTTGCTGAAATAACTTCAGTCCCCCGCTCGAGGACCTACGATATCCTGGAGAGCCTCGAACGCAAGGGGCTGGCCATGATGAGGCTGGGCAAGCCTATAAAATACATCGCCACCAATCCTGACGAAGTCATCGGCAAGATGAAGAAGCAGATTGAGCTCAATTTGGCTGAAAGAACCCGCCGCCTCAATGAAATGAAAAACACAACTGTGTGGAGTGAAATTGTAGACCTGTACACCAAAGGCATCAAGAAAGTGGACCCGACCCAGGTTTCGGGCGCCATCCGCGGACGCCACCATCTCCACGACCAGTTCGAGGAGCTTTTCAGCAATGCGGAGAAGGAGATACTGATTGTGACCAGCGGCATCGAGCTCAACAGGATAATGGAATACCACCACCCCGTCCTGAAGACCGCCAAGGAGAGGGGGGTCGACATCAGGATTGCAGTGAGTAGTGAGGGCCTGACGGACAAGAACCTGAAGCTGGCCAAGAGTGTCGCGGAGGTCCGCGAGCTGGCAGATATTGACTCCCGCTTTGTGATAGTGGACAACAGCGAGATAATCTTCATGCTTCTGCCTGAGAAGGACATCCACCCCAGCTACGATACAGGCATCTGGATACACAGCCCGTTCTTCACCAAAGCCCTCGAGGTCATGTTTGTGAGGGCCTGGGACGGCATGAAAAAGCTTTAATCCCCTCCATTCGGAAAGCATTGTGGTTCATCGGCTTTACACTGACGGCGCCGCCCGCGGCAACCCCGGCCCTGCCGGCGCGGGGGCGGTTTTATTTGACGGGGCCAGGCAGGTGGCCAAGCTCAGCAGATTCCTGGGCGGCAGGCTGACCAACAACGAGGCGGAGTACCGCGCTTTGATTCTCGGGCTTGAGATGGCCCTCGCGCAGGGGGCCTCCAGCCTGGAGGTCTTCATGGACAGCGAGCTGGCGGTCAACCAGCTTCTCGGCAAGTACAAAATCAAACAACAGCATCTGAGGGCCCTGGCCCGCAGGGTGGCGGAGCTGGCCCGGAAGTTTGAATCGGTCAAATTCCGGCATGTGGAGCGGAGGCTGAACCGGCAGGCGGACAGGCTGGCCAACCTCGCCATTGATGATTTTGAGCTCGCAAAAAAATTGAAAAAATAAAAAAAGAGGCCCAACGACGGGCGTCCGCGCTGGGTCCTCTGGGGGTAAGGGTCGGGGCGGATTCCTCTCTGAAAACCGCAATTCTCCTAAAGGAGCGTGAGGCCGAGCTGGTTGGTCATTTCGACAGCCTGCTTGGTCGCTTCCTGGGCGTTGACCGGCCCCAGAATATTGGAGCTCTGGACGCCTGTTATTATAGTCATTATGCGGATTTTGCCCTCAAACTTGGGGTCTATCCTGGCGCCCCATATCACCTGCGCGTCCTTGGACAGCTCCTTGGTGACGAACTCTCCGACCAGGTTGGACTCTTCAAGCGTCATGTCCGGCCCGCCCGTTACATGGAGCAGGGCTCCCGTGGCCCCGCGGTAGTCTACATCAAGCAGAGGATTGTTGAGGGCTTTCCTCACAGCACTCTCAGCCCTGTTTTCATTGCTGGCTTCCCCGACGCCTATGATGGCCACTCCGCCCTTGCTCATGATGGACTTCACATCGGCGTAGTCGAGATTGACCAGGCTCGGCAGGGCGATTGTCTCCACTATCCCTTTTATCATGGTCGAGACCACTTCATCCGCAACACTGAAGGCCTGCGCAATGGGCAACTTGCCTGCAATCTCCAGCAGCCTGTTGTTGTCTATTACAATTACAGTGTCGCTGACCTGCCTCAGTTCATAAAGACCGGATTCAGCCTTGTAGATTCTGGCCTTCTCCATCTTGAACGGCATGGTGACGGCGCCGATGACTATGGCACCCATTTCTTTTGCAATGCTTGCTATTATTGGAGCAGAGCCTGTCCCGGTCCCGCCCCCCATGCCGGCCACTATGAATACCATGTCAGCATCCTTGAGGATTTCCTTGATTTCGCTCTTGGATTCCTCTGCAGCTTTTCTGCCGACTTCAGGAAAGCCCCCCGCACCCAAACCTTTGCAGGCCTCCTTCCCAATCAAAAGTTTTGCATCAGCCTCGCGGTGGTCGAGGTGTTGCTTGTCCGTATTGATGGAGACTATCCGCGCCCCGCGGATCCCCATCTTGTAGAGCCGGTCGGCCGTGTTGTTGCCAGCACCGCCTGCACCCACCACTACAATTCTTGCTTGTCCAATTTCCCACGTTTCATTTTGTGTGTTTTCGTTTTCTAGTGCCGATTTTATGATGAAGTCCATTGAGACCCCTCCCTAATATATACATTCCGATGTATATTTCGGACTGTAGCAATGCATATTTACCATCACTACCTTCCTATTTTAGGCGATAGGGCTTATACTGAGCAACTCAGTTTAACTAAAACTTCCTAAACTGGTTAAATCCGCTTGGCAGCGGTTAAATTGTCTTGGATGGCAGTCCGAGACTAACTTCCTAATTTTATTATCTCCCCCACTTATTTATGCATAATTCCGCCAAATTATATATTTCACAAAACATACATCGCATCGCAATATTTTTGTATATAAACTTATAATGCATGTGAATTCTGCAGTGGTAAGTTTTTGAGAAGGTGAATTATTTAACGGGAGTTGGATATGCTTTAGGTGGAGTATGACAACAAGCAGGTCATAGTAAAACTGAAGGACGGGACTGAAGTCGAGGGCATTGCAATTCCGAAGACCGAATATTCGAAAGATGATATTCTGATTGTGAAGCGGAGGGACGGCTACAACGTCGGCGTGTCGAAGCAGAGGATAAAGAGCATCAAGGTCGTCGGCGATGTCGGGGCCCGGGCCGGCAGGGCTGCAAAGGCGGACCCGAAGCAGTTCAAGGGCGGGCCGGGGGTGGGTCTGCTTGCAACCGGCGGGACCATCGCCAGCAGGGTTGATTATGTGACCGGCGGTGTGAGGGCCAGCATGAGCGCCGAGGAGATTCTGTCGGCAGTCCCGGAAGCCGGCGATTTTGCGACCATTGATTTCAAGACTTTGTTCAACAAGCTGAGCGAGGACATGACCCCGCAGGACTGGGTGCGGATTGCCAAGGCGACCGCCGCCCTGCTGAAGAAAAATGAAGGGGTGGTGGTCCTCCACGGCACCGACACCCTCCACTACACTGCAGCCGCCCTGTCTTTCATGATTGACTCCGGCAAGCCGGTTGTCCTGACAGGCGCCCAGCGGAGCAGCGACCGGCCCAGCTCGGATGCCTTTGAGAATATACTCGCATCCCTGCGGACGGCGCAGAGCAGAATCGGTGAAACAGTGGTGTGCTTCCACTCAGGGACCAGCGACGGGAGCTTTGATGTAATGCGGGCCACCCGCGTGCGGAAGATGCACACCTCCGCCCGGCCGGCTTTCAAGTCCATAAACACGCCGGTCCTGGCCACCATCGACACTGCCGGGCGCCTGAAGAAGCTGGCGGATTTTGCGGAGAGGAACAACCGCAAAAAAACAACAGTAGACGCCAAGCTTGAGGATAAGGTGGCCCTGGTCAAAGTTTTTCCCGGCTCGGACCCGGCCGTCCTGGAATGGTACGCCGGGCAGGGCTACAAGGGAGTGGTGCTTGAAGGGACCGGGCTCGGCCATGTCCCGGTCAACCCGTCGAACGGGAGGGGCTGGATCCCCGCCATCCGGAAAGTCATGGAAGAAGAAAAGCTGGCGGTGGTCATGACTTCCCAGGCCATCTACGGCCGGACGCACCCTTATGTCTACACCAATCTCCGCGCCCTGTCAAAGGAAGGGGTGATTTTTGCGGGCGATATACTGCCCGAGACCGCACTGGTCAAGCTGATGTGGGTGCTTGGGCACACAAACAAAACGGAAGAAGTTGCAAAACTTATGCGGACTGATTTGAGGGGGGAGCTGACCCCCAGGACTCTCCAAGTCAATCCGGAGCCTTAGCCCCCTGCTATTCCACTGTGAATGTGATGTCTTTTGAGCTTCCGCCGGAGAAATACAGCTTGGCGGTTGCGGTGTTTCCAGAGCTCAAACCATAGTCGTCGCTGCAGGCAACTCCTTTGGTGACGGCTGCCGATGTTGCTGTGGTTGATGTGGTGTTGCAGTCATACATAGAGGTTGCATTCTTGACCTTGATTGATGTGATAGTCACATCCTCCGAAGCTAGATTGGTTATATCAAAGTAGAGGGCGCCCCCGGATATGTATGCCCTGTCGATGCCAACATACATGGCATTGGCGCCTGATGAAATCTGGGTGACTCCTCCTTCACCTCCCTGCTGTGAACTAACCTGCATCCTCTGGTACCATACCCAGGCACCTCCTGTGGCTGCGACAGCCATCAGCAGAAGTAAAACCGTTGCAATAACGGGGCTGATTCCTTTCATGTAACTCTTTCAACTTTCATGTATTTAATGTTGTGTGTTGTGGAAAAAATAGTATCCCTTATTTTAAATTAAAGGTAAAAAAAAGAAAGAACCAGGCACAGTTTACTCAACCGATACAATCTTTGTAACGGATGCTCCTGAAGCATAAAGCCTAACCTGCAAACTCGTACCCGATGTGTGCGCGTATGGCCAATCCTTGCACTGGATGGTAATGAACTCGGTTGATCCAATTTGTGTTGTACTCGCTGTAATGTTGCTGTTGCAAGTTTCGAAATTGCCTGTACTGTTCTTAACCTGCACTGCGTTTATGCTCACTGTGTCTGCTCCTTGGTTTCCCAAATAGAGAGTCAGATTACCATTTGAATTTGTGTACGCACGGTCAATATATACCGATTGTAAGGAAGTAGTTGCTTTGATGTTGGAGATTCCACCTTCCCCTCCCATCTGTGCACTCACTTGCATTCTCTGGTACCATACCCAGGCACCTCCCACGGCCGCGACGGCCATAAGTAATAGCAAAACCGTTGCAATAACGGGACTTATACCTTTCATATTAACATAAAAGAGCATGCTGTATATATCCTTTTCTTGGAAGGCATTAAATTCCACAGTTCTGCCCGTTTTCAGCCAGCTTTAACTTTTAAGTGTTAATAACCCCTTTTAGCTGGTGTCTGCAGGGGATTTCATGAGTCTTAAGCTTATTTACTGGTTTACTGAAATAGACAAGTCTTCAATTGCCGACGCCGGAGGCAAGGGGGCGAACCTGGGCGAGATGGCCCGCGCCAAATTCCCCGTCCCCCCCGGCTTCATAGTCGGGAGCAAGGTCTACAAAAAGTTCCTCAAGTCGACGCCGCTGTATGATGCCATCTCGCGGAAGCTTGCCAAGCTTGATGTGAATGACACCGAGAAGCTCCAGCAGGCGTCCGACGAGATCCAGCGCATGATACTTGCGGAGGACGTCCCGAAGGATGTGGCTGATGCGGTCCTCAAAGCGTATGAAGAGCTCAAGAAGAAATCCCGCGGGAGCACTTTGGTTGCAGTGCGGAGCTCGGCGACAGCCGAGGACCTGCCCAACGCCAGCTTCGCCGGCCAGCAGTCCACCTACCTCAATGTGGACAAGAAGAGCCTGGTCGAGGCGGTCAAGAAATGCTGGGCCAGCCTTTTTACAGCGCGGGCCATTTTCTACAGGGCCAATCAAAATTTCGACCATATGAAAGTCGGCATTGCAGTCGTAGTCCAAAAGATGGTCCAAAGCGAATCGAGCGGAGTCATGTTCACTGAGCATCCGACAGGCGAGCGGGACGTCATCATTATTGAAGCTGTTTACGGGCTGGGCGAGGGCATAGTCAGCGGCATGTACACCCCGGACCATTATGAGGTCGAGCCTTCGGACTTCTCCATCAAAAACAAGGAGGTTGCGGTCCAGAGCCGCATGCTGGCCTTCAACAAGGAGACGGACCAGAATGAAGAGGTGGCAGTCCCATCCGAGAAGCAGGGCCGGCAGAAGATACCGGATAAAATTATAATTGAATTGGCAAAGGTGGGCAAGAAGCTCCAGAAGCATTACGGCAACCCGCAGGATGTGGAGTGGGCCTACGAAGACGGGGAGGTTTATCTGGTGCAGACCAGGGCGGTGACCACCATCCCCAAGGAGAGGAACCGGAATGAGCAGGAGGCGGATGTCTCCAGGCTGAAGCCCATCCTCAAGGGCTTGGCTGCATCCCCCGGCGTGGCTTCGGGCAAAGTCAAGATTGTCCCGGATGTGAAGGACATGGACAAGGTCAAGGACGGCGACGTCCTGGTGACAGGCATGACCAACCCGGACATGGTGCCCGCCATGAAGCGCGCCTCCGCGATAGTCACCGACAAGGGAGGCATGACCAGCCACGCTGCCATAGTCAGCAGGGAGCTGGGGGTGCCTTGCATAGTCGGCTCCAAGAACGCCACCAAGGTGCTCAAGAACGGCCAGATTGTCACGGTGGACGGCAAGAGGGGCAATGTCTATGACGGCGATGTGAAGTCCGTTTTCTTCAAGCCGAAGCCCGCGGGAGGGGCCGTTGCCGGGGCCGGCAGCGGACATATTGTAACCGGCACAGGCATAATGGTCAATCTTTCAACCCCCGGCGAGGCCGAGAAGGTCGCCGGCCGGGATGTGGACGGGGTCGGCCTGCTGAGGGCCGAGTTTGTAGTCGGGGAAATCGGCATCCACCCCAAGGAAGCCATAGCGACCGGCAAGGAGCAGGCATTTATTGACAGGCTGGCAGGGGACATGGCCAGGATAGCAGGGGCTTTCTGGCCGAGGCCGGTCATCTACCGAAGCTTCGACTTCAAGACCAACGAGTACCGGTCGCTCAAGGGGGGCGACAAGTATGAGCATGAGGAGAACAACCCCATGATAGGCTACCGCGGTGCATCCCGGGCCGTCATGGACCCGGAGGTCTTCGAGCTGGAGCTCAAGGCCATCAAGAAGGTCCGCGATGAGCTGGGCTTCAAGAATTTCTGGCTTATGATGCCCTTCATCCGCACCATCGAGGAGGTCCGCAGCATAAAGAAGGTGCTTGACAAGTGGGGCTTCCTGCAGGACAAGGACTTCAAGTTCTTTGTGATGGCGGAGGTGCCGAGCATCGCACTCCGGATTGACGAGTTTGCCAAGGAAGTCGATGGATTTTCAATCGGGAGCAACGACCTCACCCAGCTGGTGCTCGGCGTTGACCGCGACAATGAGAAGCTGGCGGCCACTTTTGACGAAAGGGACCCTGCAGTCCTGACTGCCCTTGAGCAGATAATCCGCGGGGCGCGGAGGCACGGCAAGTATGTGGGCATCTGCGGGCAGGCGCCCAGCGTCTATCCGGAGATAGTGGAGCATCTTGTGAGATGGGGCATAACCAGTGTGTCAGTCAACCCGGATGTGATTGACCGGACGAGGAGGATAGTCGCCCAGGCGGAGAGGAAGGTCCTGCTGGAGGCCGCTGCCAAAATTCATGGTCAATCAAAATAAATACTGCTTCTTCCGGCCAAATTGACCAGGACCGGCAGGACATCCCTGCCTTTCATTATCCCCAGCGAGCCTCCGGCGCATGCCCTTTCTCCGAATTGCTTCACAGCGTCGCCGGGCACCCCCCTGCCGTAGAACAGGACGGGCACCGCATCGCCGGAATGATTGAAAAGCCGGCAGGGCGTGGCGTGGTCGCCGGTCACTGCGACTGTGAAGCCGCTGTCCAGCAGGATTTTGAGCATCTTGTCGTATCTTTCAATGCATTTGATTTTCCTGCGGTAGTCGCCGTCATGCGATGCGTTGTCCGTTTCCTTGAAATGCACGAATGCAAAGTCAAAATTCTCCGACGTCAGCTTGCGGACGGCAGCCGGAAGCCTCAGAGCTTCATCAGGTTCGTTTTTGGCTTCCATGCCCGTATAGCGGGCCACCCCGAGATAGACTGCACCGCCTGCAATCCCAAAGGCGTTCAGGCCGTTCCGCTCCTTGAAATTTTGGGAGACGGGCGTGAACCTGCCCCCTCCCCGGAGAAGGACGGCGTTTGCCGGAACGAAGCCCCGGGCCTCTCTCTCCCGGTTCAGCCGGTGCTTCCTGAGGAACTTGTATGAAGTTTCATGGATCCATTTGGCCAGCTTATGGCCGAGCCGGACCTTCAGGCCTTCCATGTGCGGGTCGGTGTCTGGTATGGGGGCCCTGCTCTTGTAGCCTTTCACCACCAGCACCCCGCGGTGGCCCAGAGTATGGACCAGCCGGAACTTCAGCTTCTTCTTGTTTTTGTTCAGATGCTTCTCGAGGGCTCCCGCCATCTCTTCAATGCCGAACACCTCGCGGTGCGCCCTCCGGTCCATTACAGTCAGGCCGTCCTTCGCAACGTATGCAAAGTTCAGCCTGAAGGCGGTGTCGCTCGGTTTGAGCTCGAGGCCCGCCCCCAGGGCTTCAACAACTCCGCGCTGGGGCCTTTCATTGACTCCGTAGTTGAACAGCTGCATGTGGGCGAGCGCCGAGCCCGGCGTTATGCCCGGGGATACGGGGTAGTGGAGGCCGCAACAGCCCTCCTTGGCCATCCTGTCCATGACAGGCGTCCGGGCGGCTTCCAGCGGGGTTTTCCCTCCCAGCTCTTTTATCGGCCTGTCGCCGAGGCCGTCCAGCACCACCAAAACCAGCCCCTGCCCTTTTTTGGTGTGTATCGTCCTTTCAGTCATCCAATCACCTTCTCCAGCCTCAGCAGTTTGTTGTACTTGGCCACCCTCTCCCCCCGGGCGGGCGCCCCCGCCTTTATCAGAGGGGCTCCGGAGCCGGCTGCCAGATGGGCTATGAAGTCGCTGTTGGTCTCGCCCGACCTGTGGGACACTATGTAGTCCCAGCCGGCCTTCCTGGCCATCCTTATTACTTCAAGAGTTTCAGTAATGGTTCCGATTTGGTTGGGCTTTACCAGCACCGCATCGCAGGCCTTTTTTTCCATGGCTTTCTTCACCCTGTCAGGATTGGTCGCCAGCAGGTCGTCGCCGACCACAGTGCAGCCGACCTCCTTGGTGAATGCAGTCCACCCGGCAAAATCATCCTCCTGGATTGGATCTTCAACCGAGAACAAGGAGTGTTTGGTGCAGATGTCTTTGAGGTGGCTGATGTAGGATTTGGTGCCGAGCTTCTTTCCGTCGATTCCATACTTGCCGCTGTCAAAATATGAGGATGCAGCACAGTCCAGCGAGATGCCGACTTCCTTTGAAAAGCCCAGCCCGTCAATAACGTCCTGTATGGCCCCGACAGCTTCCGCCGTGGATTTCATCGGGGGTGCAAACCCGCCTTCGTCGCCGACATTCACAGCGGACCTGCCGTACTTGGCCTTCAGGATTTCCCTGAGCTTTTGGTAGATCCCAACTGCAGCATCCATCTTCTCCTCAAAGCTCCCGAACCTGTGCGGGACTATCATGAACTCCTGCACCGCCAGGCTGTTGCCAGCATGGAGCCCGCCGTTGATGATGTTGAGCATCGGAGTCGGCATTGAGGGCTTGGCCCCGACCAGCCTGGCGACCGCCTCATAGGGGATGCCCTGGGCTTTCAGGCCTGCGATTGATGTGGCCAGCACCAGGTCTGCCCCGAACTTTTTCTTCCGCGGGCCTGCAATTTTGCAGAGATGCTTGTCAAGGGTTTCCTGATCGGCATAGGCTCCGGCCACCAGCTGTTTGAATTTGGGCAGGAGCTCCAGTGATTTGCCGGTTCCATACTGGACGGCTTCATTCCTGCCCTTGCTCTTGCCTGCAGGGACGCTGACGCGGTGCCATTTTTCATCAATTTTGATGTCGGCCTCGAGGGCCCAGTCCCCGCGCGAGTTGATAATCCTCCGGGCCCGGATGTCCTGGATTTCCACATACGGATTAGCTCCAGCGGCCTAATATGCTTTATTGGGCATTTCCGGCATCCCGCTCCTGCCGTTCTTAAACTGCCGGCCCTATGAAGCTTGTGGAAATTGAAGGGGCCGGATGCGACATCTATGCGGGCAGGAAGGCGGGGAGCGTCCTTGAGGGGCTGCTCCGGGGTGCGGAGGCTTCAATCCGGGTGTACTCGCCTTTCCTCAGCCCCATGGTCGCCGGCATCCTGAAGGAGAAGGCCGGGAGGATCCCGGTCGAGGTCTTCACCACCAAGGCGAAAGGCAACCGCCCGCACGCGAAGGCCCTGCGCAGACTGAAGGGGCCGGGGGGCATCCTGAAGTGGCTTTTCGGCCGGAGCAATGTGGAAGTCCGGCTCCTGCCGGACAGCTTCCACGCCAAGGTTTTCTTTATTGATGATGTGGCGGTCTTCGGCTCGGCCAACCTGACCTACTCGGGCATGCGGAGGAATTTCGAGGTCGTCATCGTCTGCAGGGACCCGGATGCCGTGATGGAGATGGACCGGCACTTTGCGGAGAGCTTCGGGTAGCTTTTTTTAAATCCCAGCACCCTATTGGAGCATGGCTGAAAATAACAAGCTCGAAATGATAGGCTTCCATAAGGGTGCAATCACCACGCTTGCCAATGAACGCAGGGAGCTCCTGAATATGGTGGGGACTGTCGACAAACTCATAGCCGCGCATATAAAGGCGCTCCAGGACATGGGGGTCAAGATTGTGGGCGAAGCCCCGAAAGCTCCGGCAGGAGCGGCAAAAAAAGAAGACGGCAAAGTCTCCGCGGAGGAGATGGAAGACCTGCTCAAGTGAAGCCCGGGACCGTGGTCTAGTTTGGTATGACGCCTGCTTGGGGTGCAGGTAATCCCGTGTTCGAATCACGGCGGTCCCA
>CAZJUS010000010.1:0-4783 GCA_964549355.1 Candidatus Undinarchaeota archaeon
AGTGAATTTTATTTTCAATGAAACGGATGTGAATTATCTGACATTGTACGGCTTCTCGAAATATAATTTCAACAGGGACGAGGAGGAAAAGTCAGCCCTCTTTTATATGATGGCTGATGTCGTCAAGGAGTTAAGTGAATGGATACCTGATGATGTCGGCTTCATCCCTGCGGGGGATTTTTCAAAATTTGAGGCATACAAACTTCCCGGCTCAAGTGAGGGGGGGCCTTCAAATCTCAAGGAGCTGATTGAGGCCACTGCAAAGGCAAGCAACTCCGGCAGGTATTTTACAGTCTTGGTTGGATATGACGGCGTCGATGAAATTGAAGCAGGTGCAGAGAGGCTGCTTGAAGCCCAAAAATCCGGGGACGCCTGCCAGCAAGTTTCAGGCAAAGACATTTGGAAATATACATACACTTCAGACCTGCCCCCCATCGATTTAATGATAAGAACGGGGAATGAACAAAGACTTTCCGGATTTGCACCGTATCTGGTGTCTTATGCCGAACTGTACTTTGACAAAAAAATGTGGCCCGCTTTCAGCAAGAGAAGACTGAAAAAAATACTGAAGAGTTATGGAAAGCGGGACAGACGGTTTGGTAGGTGACATTTAAAAACCGCAATTATTCCATAACAGTGTGGCCCCCATCGTCTAGTCCGGCCAAGGATATCGGACTCTCAATTCCTCAAAATACGGAAGGAGCGATCCGGTGACCCGGGTTCAAATCCCGGTGGGGGCAAACTTTGCGAAGTTTGACCACGGTGGCTGTTCCTCACTTATCCCTCACTTGTAGCTCGGGGTGTGCCACGTTCGGAACAGCCAGACCAAAAATATGTTCAGCCTGCCGAAGGCAGGCTACATGGTCGACTCAAAGAGTCGCTTTGTTAAGTTCGTTCAAATCCCGGTGGGGGCACAAGCTTTTTACTTCGTAAAAACCTTGACCAAAAAACAAGTTTTATTAGCATGCCCGGTGAAATTTAGAGTGAAGCTCCTGTCTTGGAATGTCAACGGTTTCCGGGCCGGCGTCCGGAAAGGCTTCTATGATTTTCTGGGGAAGCAGAAGCCCGATATCCTGTGCATCCAGGAGGTCAAACAGCATGAGCCCCCCCAGCTCCCCCTTGAATTTTCCAACTATTCTTTGGTGTGGAATCCTGCGGAGAGAAAAGGATATGCGGGGACTGCAACTTTGTCCATGGCCAAGCCGTTGTCAGCAAAGAAAGGAATCGGAGTGAAAAAATTTGACAGCGAAGGCAGAGTCATTACAACAGAATTTGAAGAGTTTTATGTGGTGAATGCCTACTTTCCAAATTCACAAAGGGGGCTGGCCCGACTGGATTTCAAGATGGAATTCAATAAAAAATTCACAAAGTTTGTGAATGGGCTGAATAGAAAAAAACCTGTGGTTGCATGCGGGGATTTCAATGTCGCCCATACTGAAATTGATATTGCCCGCCCGAAGGACAACATGAATAATGCGGGATTCACTCCGCAGGAAAGGGCCTGGATGACCGACTTGCTTTCGCAAGGATATGTGGATACTTTTCGATATTTCCACCCGGATGCAAAAAATAAATACTCTTGGTGGAGCTACCGGTTCAATGCACGGGAGCGGAATATCGGGTGGCGCATAGATTATGTAATAGTGCCGGAAAGGTTTGTGGATAGAGTTGCCAAAGCTTTCATTCTGGACAGCGTGCCGGGTTCAGACCACGCCCCCGTTGGGATTGAAATAAAATAAAAGAAGCCCGGCCGTTCACTTTTTCTTTTTGGCCGGTTTGCGTTTTTTGGCAGTCTTGCGCCCTGCAGTTTTTTTGGTTTTTGCTTTGGCCTTCTTCACAGCTTTCTTGACCTTCTTCACTGCTTTCTTTTTCTTTGGGGTTGCTTCTTTGAGTTCGGGAAGGGGCTCCAGTTTTTCGACGCCCGCCAGCGGTTCAATATCCCCGAAGGTCTGCATCTTTTTCCTGCTGAAAAAGTACAGGTACATTATCGGCAGGATGCCGATTGTGTTGAATATGAAAACCGCAATAAACCAATATTTCTGGTCGTTCTTGGCGGATCTCCACATCGCCAATCCTTTCCAGACCATCTCCCACAGCGAGATTACAACCCACCAACTCCCCAATTCAAGCGCCATACAATCCACTTGAATAGGTTGCATAAATGCGTTGTGGAAACTTTTTAATTCTCAAACGGCAGAAAAGCTTGCAGGACCGGTAGCCTAGCTTGGAAGGGCGACAGCCTCCTAAGCTGTAAGTCGCGGGTTCAAATCCCGCCCGGTCCGAGCTTTTTCCTCTGAAAAACCTCGACCAAAAAATTACTTCAAAAAACCTCCCCAAAAACATACTGTCGAGCGAGTGGAGCGAGCGAAGACAGTATAAAGCGTGAACCGATTTCGGTTCTTCTAGCTCGATTTTCTGTATGCATCGTTGCCTTCCCTGTATCCCATGGAATACGCCAAGTTTTTGTTCCGCCGACGGATTTCCATGGTTCTTTTGGCGTCGAGACTTGAAAAAAGAGCATATTCTGAGGGGTTCAATTTCCTTTTGGAGCCGGTGTCCATGAGGTCTTCCAGGCGTTCGTATTCCTCCTTTTCCAGGCCCCCTCTGAACCAAACTTCATCGAGTTTTTTGTAGGCTTCTGCGTATTCTTCCTCCAGGTCTGCCTCCCCGGGGTATCTGCCCCTCCTCCATCCGACCATATAGTTGAGGACATCCAGCTTCAGCAAGGCTTCATCCGATTCCTTTTCTTTGAAGCTTTCATAAAACTTTTTCGCAGCTTCAAAAGCTTCATCAGGTATGGGGGGTGCTGAGGCCCGCGCCCGGCCTGATTTTAGGCTTTCAAAAATTTCATCCAGATATTCATCCCCGGAAATGGTCTGTGGAACTCGCATAGCGGCTGAGCTTCAAAGCTTTAAATTTTTATGGGGGCTTTAGTTAGTGTTTTATAGATGTTGCACAGTATCCTTTACAGTGTACTATCCAAACTATTACTGGGTCCAGCAGAATAATTATCCAATGCCGGCGCCGGCCCAGAAAACATGGCTTCCCTGGGCTGTAATCTTTATGCTGATTTTGGCGTCGTTTTACACCATCTACATTTACATCCAGCCCGAGTTTATCCTCCGCGATGTCACATGCAGCCGGAATTATGCAGTGGCCCATTTCATTATGGCCAAGTCCGGGCGGTTTTTTATGGGCAAGTTCAAGCTGAGCATTGCAGGCAGGACTTATGAAAAGACCTTGACATCCACTGTGGCCGAGGGCGACTTGGTCGATGTGGTTTTCAATGTCAATCTTGCCCCCGGCGGCTATTCCGGGGAAGTGAGCTTCAGGGGCGAATCCACAGGCGACTTTACATGCACCGTCCGCTGAACAGCAGTTATACTTATAATGGCTTGTTTTGAATAGGAATCAGGTGTGATTGATGTTTGAATTGGTAACCTTCAAGCAAAATGTGCGGGTTCCACCTCGTTTGTGGACGAAGGACATCAAGGAAGATACTAGACGGGCTCTGGAGGGCTTAAAAGGGCAGGTTGCACGCGTAGAAGGTATGCTCCTGGCCGTTCTCGAAATCCAGGAGGTTGGAGAAGGAAAGATCCTGCCCGGGGACGGTGCGGTTTATTTTCCCACCACCTACAAAGCCCTGATGTTCAGGCCCGAGCTCAACGAAGTAGTCGACGGGGAAATTTCAGACATGGTGGAATTCGGCGCATTTGTCCGGATCGGCCCGATGGACGGCCTGGTCCATATAAGCCAGATTGCAGATGACTTCTTCTCATACAGCGACAGCAATGTCATCCAGGGCAAGCAGAGCAAAAAGATGCTCAAGACCAACGACAAGGTCCGGGTGCGCATAATAAGCATAAGCCACAAGGCTGAGCCGGCCAAGCTGGGAGTCACCATGAGGCAGCCGGGGCTGGGCAAGCTTGAGTGGCTGAAGGAAGAGGCTGAAGCTGCCAACGCCAAAAAGAAAAAGTGAACGAAGTGAATGATGGAAAGGTGAATTGATGGCTGAAAAAAAAGTCTGCAGGAAATGCCGTTTGTTTGTGAAAGGCAAGGAGTGCCCCATCTGCAAAGGAACGGATTTCAGTGCAACTTGGGCGGGTGTTGTTGAAATTCTCGACCCCGAAAACTCCGAAGTTGCCAAAAAAATGAAAATTACAGTCCCGGGCAAGTACGCCCTGAAGGTGAGGTAAATGAAATTGACTATACTTGAAAAGACAAACAACCCTATATTGAAGCGGAAAGAAGTAAAATTCAAAGTTGAGCATGAGGGGGCGGCCACCCCCAGCAAAATGGAAGTGGCTGACCTGCTGGCTGCCAAGCTGAATGCCAAGAAAGACCTCATGTTCATAAAGCGTTATGCAGGCGAGTTCGGCGTGAATGTCAGCACCGGCCTGTGCGTTGTCTATGAAGATGAGGATGCCATGGACCGTGCGGAGCCCAAGAAGATGCTCAACCCGGAAAAAAGGATTGGTGCCAAGCCGAAGCCTGCGGAGGAGAAAACTGCAGAAGCTGAGCCCGCAGAAAAGAAGCCCGAAGCTCCTGCGGAAAAGGCGGAAGGGGCAGAAGGTGCAGAAAAAAAAGGTGAATGAATGGGAAAACACAAGACAGTCAAGAAAAGTGCAAGGTACTCCGTGCAGGACGGCAGGCTGAAGCGTGAAGGCAAGACATGCCCCAAATGCGGTGCGGGCGTTTTTATGGCCAGGCACGGCGACAGGTGGCACTGCGGGAGGTGCGGCTATACTGAGTTCCCGAAACAGCAGAAAGCCGAGCCGAAGCC
>CAZJUS010000010.1:4883-29624 GCA_964549355.1 Candidatus Undinarchaeota archaeon
GTTAGTTGGTTTTAAATACTCGCAAACCCTACCCTTATTGTGTATCCGGAAGTTCTCGCCATTGCCAAAAAAATACGCTCCGGCGAAATTCATGGAACTAAAGCCATCGCCCGGAATTCCCTCCTGGCAGTAAGCAGGGTGATTGATGATAAAAATTTCATGCTGAAGAAAGAAGAAACAGTCATGTCCCTTGTAAAGCCCGGAAGCCCCCTGGCTTTCAATCTGCTGAGGGCGATACTCCACGCAGGCAAAGTGGAGGATGTGAAAAAGATAATCAAGTTCGGCCTGAAGTATCTGGGGGATGCCAAGCTGGAGGTTGCCAAGCACGGACTGGAGCTGGTAAAGGAAGGCGACAACATTCTGACGGCATCATACGCCACCAATGTCATGGAGCTTCTGCTTGAGGCCAGCGAGACCAAGGACTTCAAGGTTTTTGTAATGAGGTCCGGGCCCAACAACCGGGGCGTCCGCACGGCCAAGGAGCTTTATGAGGCAGGCATAAATGTGACCCTCATCGGCGACACTGCAGTCAATTACTTCATGCCCGAAGTCAATAAAGTCATAGTCGGGGGGGTGGCAGTCACCAAGTTCGGACTCATAGACCAGGTCGGAGTCAGCACTATGGCAGTGTGCGCCCAGTTCAACAGGATCCCTTTTTATTCGTGCATCGAATATCTGAAAGTCAGCGACAGGCTGATAGTTGACGAAAAGCCCGCGGCAGAGCTGAGCAACGAAGTGCCCGTAAGGAACCCTGCCTATGACCTGACACGGAATTCCCTGATAACAGAGTATGTCACCGACCTCGGCAGGATGGAGCCTGCAAAGTTTTATGAAAAGGCAAGGCAGAGAGTTGAGAGGTTGATAGAATGAGTATACCTGAAGTAATCTGGTGGATTTTCCTTTTGGCCATGGGTTTCCTGGCCGGCATGCTGACCGGCAACTTCTTCGGAGAGAACAAGTCTGAAGAGCTGAGGTACAAGTATCTGAGCGGTGAGATGAAATGATAAACTTGATTGACATGCTGGTGATTGCAGTCGGCTTTGTAGCCGGTGTGCTGTTCGGCTATTTCCGCGGCGTAAAGGAGGGCAAGGACAGGTTCTGGAAGATGCCCAGTGCAAGCTGGAAGGCGAGGAAATAATGATAATCCAGATGGCCGTTGTCGGCGACGATTTGGAAACTGCCTACCATGCAGCCAGGCGCGGATTCATGGTGATGGGGGTTGACCCCAAGATGGATGCCGTCGTGGCCAAGGCGGGCACCACCAAGTTCGTCCTTTTCGGGTCGTCCGACACTCTCGATGCTTCAGTCCGCCTGACTTTCCACAATATAATCGACGCCGTCGCGGCCATGGTTGATTCGGCGGACATAATAATAATAACCGGCGGTGGCCATTCGGATTTTGTAAAATCCGTCGCCCAGCTCAGGCGGAAGCCCTTCATTGAAGGCAGAGGCCTGGATGCGGTGGAGAAAGCGGCCGAGCGGGTTGTGAGATACAACCTCTTCGGCAAGAAGAAAGGATGAAAGCTTCTTACTTTTTGTCTTCGCCGTCAGCCTTTTTGTCTTCACCATCAGCCTTTTTGTCTTCAGGTCCGGCAGGGTTGTCTTCGGCACCAGCCATCTCCAGCGGGGCCTCCCGGTCTATTGCTTCCTCCAGCTTTTCCTTGGGCTCCAGCTGGACCTTCTCCTCTTTCTTCTCGACCTTTTCGGCTTCGCCGGCCTTGTCCTCTTTTACTTCTTCTTCAATTACAATTTCGTGAATCTCATCGCTGAATCTGATGTCGGGCGGAATTATTGTGACCCGGACCCCAATAACGCCCAGCTTCTGGATGGCTATCTCATATCCGACTTTGGCATGGTCCATGACCTCCTGCCCGCATTTGCGCGGGTTGCCTGCAGTGAATTTCCAGGTCTTGGCCCTCTTGCTGGGCAGTTTGCCGCTCAGCCGGATTTCCACGCCCCGGGCCCCGGATTGGATGATCCTTTGTATCATTATATTGGCTATCCTCTTGAAGTTGCCCCCTTTCTCCAGGGACTTGGCTATCCTCCACGCTACTATGTGGGGGTCAAGGAAGATGTCTTCAATCTGCTCGACCTCAACGTGGGGGTTTTCAACTTTGAATTTTCTTTCAATTGTGGCGGTTATGCTTTTGATATTTTCTCCGCTGGAGCCTATCACGAGGCCCGGCCTGACAGCATAGATGGTTATGCGCGTCCCCAGGGGCGTCTTCTTTATATCTGCATGGCTGAAGCCTGCAAATTTGAGTTCGTTCCTTAGATATTCGATTATATTGTGCGATTGTTTGGCCTGTTTTATGAAAAAATTTATTGCTGTCATTTTTTGCTCCCCCCTTCAGCGAGGACTACCACTATGTTGGTCCTGCGCCCCCTTTTCTTCGATTTGCCTATGGATTTTGCACCCCAGGGCTTCTTGAAGGCGCCCCTTGAAGCTTCAATTCTTTTCAGCACCAGCTGCTCCTCCTTGAGCCCGATGTAATTGGCATTTGCCACTGCGTTTTCAATGACCCCTATGAACTCCTTGACGGCCTTCACAGGATACCTGCCCGGCCTGCCGTAGTGGTGGGGCACCTCAGCGTTGTGCTTCCTGAGAAGAATTGGTTTCTTTAATTCAACCACTTCCTCAAGCAGGCGCAGGGCTTTGGCTACCGGCAGGCCCCTTATGTTCGCTGCGATCTCGCGCGAATACTTGGGCGAAATGTTCAAATTCCAAGCCCTTGCAGTTGCTGTTTTTTCCTCCATATGCTTCACATCACTTCAACGGTATGAACTTGCTGCTTCGCGTAGCACCCACGCCGGGGCTTCCGTGCTGCACCCTCTTCCTTGTCCCGGAGAATTCGCCCAGGTAGTGGCCCAGCATCTCTACTGTGGCATGCACCCTCTTGAACTCCTTCCCGTTGTGGACCATGAAGAGCATGCCCACCATCTCAGGTATTATTATCATATCCCTGCAGTGGGTCTTGATTGGTTTCTTGATGTCTTTGGCTTTGTATTCACGGACTTTTTCAAGCAGGATTTTTTGGCTGGGGGTGAATCCCCTCTTCAGGCTCCGCCTCTGCCTTGCCGGCACAACCTTGATGAAGTCTTCGAGGGTCATGCTCTTGAGCTCCTCTTCGCTTTTCCCGTAATATGCAATTGGTTTCACCATTATTCTCACCTCTTCTTGCCCGTCCTTTTGGCTGCAATATACCCTGCCTTTCTTCCGGGCGGCGAATGCCTTGATGCCGTCTGCTTGGTGCTGGCATGGCGGGCCTTCCTGCCACCGCCGAACGGGTGTTCATAGGCATTCATGCCGACTGCGCTGACCCTGGGCCAGTACTTGTGCTTGGCCTTGTTTATGTGGAACTGCTTGCCGGCCTTGACGATGGGCAGGTCCTTCAGGCCCGTCCCCGCCACTGCGCCCACCACCGCCCTGCACTTGGGGTTCATGAATTTGATTTTTCCGCTGCTCATCTTCAGCTTCACTTTTCCGCCTTCGACTGCCATGACAGTTGCAAAATTGCCTGCAGCCCTTACCATCTTTCCGCCGTCGCCGGGGCGCATCTCAACGCAGAAAACTTTTCGGCCTTCGGGGACTTTGTCGAGGGTCACTATGTTGCCGGCTTCGATTTTGGCCTCGTCGCCCGCAAAAATTTTCTGGCCTACTGTAAGGCCTGCTGCAGCAGGGAGCCACAGCTTTTCGCCGTTGGTGAATTCAACAAGGGCGAGCGGGGCGTTGCGGATGGAGTCCCTCCTGATGTCCATGACCACGCCCTGCTTGGCTTCAGGCCTGCCCATGCCGACTGCTTCGAGATATTTGTGGCTGGGGCTCTTCCAAACCAAAGTGCCTTTGCCGCGCCTTTGCTGGTTCAGCCTTTTTCCCATTCACTTCACCTAAAGCAGACCGAGAGTGGTTGCCAACTCCACTGCACTGTGGTCTTTTTTGAGTTTGATGTATGCTTTCTTCACTCCCTTGCGGGTTATCAGGGTTGAAATCCTTTCCACTTTGACTTTGAACAGTTTTTCAAGCGCCTTTTTTATGTCGCTCTTGTCCGCCCTCTTGTCCACCACAAAGACCACCTTGTTCTGGTCGAGCAGCCTTATGGCCTTCTCAGTCCCGACCGGATGCAGGAGCACTTTTGTGGCGTCCATTACTTTCTCCCCCACTCCCTTTTCTTGAGCTTCGCGCTTCTGCCGAATCCGCACTTGACGCAGACGCGGGTCTTCACATTGAAGCCGGGCTTGCCACACCTTCTGCATGTCACGTGGAGCCTTTTCCCACCGCGCTTGCCGAAAGAAGGTGTGCCTTTGCTCATGCGAATCACTTGCCGGGCACTATCATCAGGACAGTGTCGCCTCTAATCAACAGTTTTCCGAGCTTGCGGCTCAGCTCTCCCCCTTCCAATTCCTCAGCATTGTCCATGACAAGATTGAGGTGTATGTCGAAAGCCAGCAGAGTGCCTCGAATGGTCTTCCCATTCTTGAGCTCGACCATAACAGTTTTATCCCTCGCTTCACTCAGAGCGTCGAGGGGACGTTCAATAGCCATTTTTTTCACCTACCTCAATCTATCAAATCTGTTTTTAAAGCTTTTGCCTCAATCAGGTCTAATTCGCCCGGAAATTATGTTATTTGGTATTTTTTGAAACTTACTAGTAATTACATCCGCCCCCCGCGGAATGGAAAACACTTAAAAACGCGCCCGGACAGGAATGCCTATGGCCAACGTCCACAGCAAAAGTCTCAGGAAGCCCACGGGGGGCATGAGGAGGGCAGCCCGCAAAAAAAGGAAGGGCGAACTCGGCAGGCCCCATCTCGCAGTGACGGTGGGCGAGGAGAAGCGCAAGCTCATCCGCGTCCGCGGCGGCAACATCAAACAGCGCATGCTCAAGGCCGAGTTTGCAGTTGTGTCCGACGGCGCCAAGACCAAGAAAGTCAGGATTACTGATGTAGTCGAGAACACTGCCAACCCTTTCTTCATCCGGCGCAATATAATCACCAAAGGTGCAGTCATAAACACTGAGGCGGGGTATGCGAGGGTGAGCTCCCGGCCCGGGCAGCACGGCGTTGTGAATGCAGTCCTGCTCTCAGACTACAAACTGCCCGAAAAGAAGGCAAAGAAGCTGGCCAAGCAGAAGCGGGAGAAAACCGAAAAGACGGAAAAGAAGTCCGGGAAAAAGTCATAATGTTCCACCGGAAATCCCGGCATGATGCTCTCATGCTTTTTAATCAACCCCTTTGAATGGGTTTGTGGAAGTCTTTGATGGTAGCGCCAGCCAAACCCTGAAAGAGCCTATTGAAAATATGTCAGTGAGGATTGAAGATTTTCTGCGGGATGTCATGATGAATGACATCCTGAAGGTCATATCCAAAGGCGAGAAGGCGCTCCTTATCGATTTTATAGAGCTGGACAAGTACGACCCGGACCTCTCCGATCTGCTTCTCGACCAGCCCAATGACACTCTGCGGGCTTTTGAAGATGTCCTTGATGCACTGAGGCTTTCAGACAAACCGCTCAAACCCCGTTTCCGAAACCTGCCTGAAAGCTTGGCGGTGCGCGTACGCGACTTGAGGAGTTCGAACCTGAACAAGATGATTTATGTTGAAGGCATTATCCGGCAGGCGTCGGAAGTCCGCCCTGAGGTGGTGAAGACTGTATGGGAATGTCCTTTATGCGGGAATGAAATCACCAGCTTCCAGACAGGGGTAAATCTCGAAAAGCCGTCGGAGTGCGTCTGCGGCAACCGGAAGGGTTTCATTCTGAAGGACAAGGATTTCAGCGATGTGCAGAAAATTACGATTGAAGAGAATCCGGAGGCTTTGGAAGGAACAGAGCAACCGTCCAGGATTTCAATCCTGCTCCGCCATGATCTGGTGGACCCAACCTTCCGCAAGAAAATTGTGCCCGGCAATTTGATCGGGGTGGTCGGCATCCTGAAGGAGGTCCCCCTCGAAAAAGGGGCGGGCAAAAGATTCGACATCATGATAGAAGCCAACTACCTTGAGGCGAAGCATCTCCAGTTTGAAGAGCTGAAGATAACCCCTGAAGACAGAAAGGAGATTATGGAAATTGCATCGGGGGACCCTTGGTCGCAGATTGTAGCTTCGATTGCGCCTTCCATATACGGCCACCAAAAAATCAAAGAGGCAATAGCACTCCAGATGTTCGGCGGTGTGCGCAAGCTGCACGCCGATGAAACTGTGGGGAGGGGGGACATACACATCCTGCTGGTGGGCGACCCCGGCGCCGGCAAGTCACAGCTGCTCAAATACACTTCGAAGATTTCACCCAAGAGCAGGTATGTTGCAGGCAAAGGCGCCAGTGCTGTCGGATTGACGGCCTCTGTGGTGAAGGACGATTTCCTGAAAGGTTGGACTTTGGAAGCAGGGGCGCTGGTGCTGGCCAGCGGAGGCATAGTGTGCATTGACGAAATGGACAAGATTGCAAGGGATGATGTATATGCCCTGCATGAAGCAATGGAGCAGCAGTCCATCACAGTTGCGAAGGCGAATATTTTTGCAACGCTCAGAGCGGAGGCAAGCATTCTTGCGGCCGCCAACCCGAAATACGGCAGGTTTGACTTGAACACCCCAATTGCGGAGCAGATTTCAATGCCCGAAACTATCCTCAGCCGTTTCGACTGTATTTTTGCAGTGAAGGACGTGCCGAATCCCGACAAGGATGAGAGGCTGGCAAGCCACATACTCAGAATGCAGGCTTCGCCCGAAGAATCCCGGCCCGTCATCGACACTGAGCTTCTCCGCAAATATGTAGCATATGCTAAAAACAATATAAAACCCAAGCTGAACTCGGATGCCCTCTATCTAATCAAGCAGTTTTTTGTAGAGCTCCGCCGGAAGTATATGAATGAAAATTCAGTGCCGATTTCGCCCCGCCAGCTTGAGGCTTTGGTCCGGCTGACTGAAGCATCCGCCAGGCTCAGACTGAGCCCCATTGCGGACAAGGACGATGCGCAAAGGGCCATCAGCATCATCAAATTCACACTCTACCAATTGGCTTTTGACAGGGATACTGGCAAATTCGATATAGACAAGCTCGAAGGCGGGATTTCGGCCAGCAAAAGAGGCAGGATGATGACTCTTATGAACATAATCCGCGACCTCGAAAACCAGTTCGGCAAGCCCGTGCCGAAGGCCAAGATAATTGAGGCTGCCGAATCGCAGAATATCAGCGTCGGAGAAGTCGAGCGCATGATTGAGGAGCTCCGCATGAGGGGGCACATTATAGAATCAAAGCAGGGATATATTGAAAGGGTGTAGAGTCCGCTCTTTCCAAAGGCTTTGCAGTTATTCAATAATTTCTACGGAATCCACTATGCCGTCGCCGTCCTCGTCGAAGCCCTGCACCACCACATACCCTTTCTTCTGGACATGCTCCGGGTATTTTTTGAGGGCGAGTGCAGCCGCCCTCGTGCCTGCCCTGCTTCTTCCCGCAACCATCATTATTTTTTTTTCAGGATATTCGGGATGACTGGTCACTGCAACAAACCCCACCCAGTCTTCACTGTATTCTTTGTCGGGGCTGTGGATGGATTTGCCGTTGAATCGGACAGGAAACTGAGAGGTGTACTTGGCAGAAAGCATATTCACAACCGGGCCGCCCAGCAGAATCAGATTGTCGTTGATGTTGCGGATTTCAGTGTCTTCATACACGAAAGGCCATTTGGTCGTGGCCATGCCTGCGAAGAAGCTTGCAATTTCCGCAGCAATGTGGCCGTCCCTTGCCCGGGCGCGGTGCGGTCCGTGCGGGTCCGGAGAACCCACCACCAGCTTGGCATCAACCACACCCCCTTTTATGAATGGCGCAAAGTCGGAGGCTTTCACCATCTCGCCTCCCTGGGCGCAGTCCATCACAAAGCCGAATGCCAAGGCTGTTGGAGAAAGAAGCTTGGCCTTGCCCCCCCTCATCTGGCGCTCTTCGACCTCCTTCACCAAACCCACTTTTTTCAAAATCTTGATGTGGTAGTAAATTTTCTGCTCTATCATATTGAATTTTTTGGCAAGTTCAATGGGATACATGGGCCTCTCATTCAGCTCGCGCAGAATTTTAAGCCTCAGTGCATTGCCCACTGCATCGAGAATTTCAGGATTCCGGGACACAAGGGCAGGGTAGCGCTTTCCCTTCAGGATTACTGAATTCATAAATTCAATTTTGACATTAATTTAAAACTTTTTTGTAGTGCTTGTCCGGGGGCTAAAACTTAAATCTGGACTGCAGTTATAGCTGTATGCATTATATCGGGGCTGTCAAACGCCTGTTCCGCGACCCCATACTCTACTTCATAAACGCCCTTTTGTTTTTTGTGCCCGGCCCCAATATCGCAGTTGCGGGATACCTGGTGAGTCTGACCGGCAGTTCAGGTCCGGAGGCATCATTCGGCAGATTCATAATCCGGTTTTTTGAAGGCTTCCAGATAATTGCCGTCGGCTTGATGTATGCCGTCCTGCCCTTGATTGCTTTGGAATTTTATTCACCTTTGCTGGCTGTTGCTTTGGCCCTCCTGCTCTTCCCCCCCTTTGTTTTCTCAATAGCCATGCTGGGCAACGGAGAGAAGCTGGGCTCCATACTCGAACTCCGCAGGGTCCTTCGCGCATACTCAAAATTTTTCATAACGAGCATCTTCAAAGCGGGCATCTTCTCCCTGCTGGTCCTCCTGGCGCACATCATGGTCCCAATTGCCGGGTGGATAGGCATAGTCTACGGGCCGGCCGCTGTTTTTCTGATTCTCATAGGCGAGGCATACCAGGACTACTTTGTTTGATGGAAAGTTTAAATCTGAAGTCCGACACATATATGCTTGAGGTGCCGAACTTGAAGGAGGCAGTGGTGTATTTTCCGTATGGTGTCCTTACAGCAGTCGTAGCCATACTGCCGGTCCTGATACTGATTGATGCGGGAGGGACTGCATTCCAGGTCGGCCTCCTGGCAGCCCTTACAGCATTCTGCAATTTGGTCGGGGGGATTTTCTGGCCGAAATACCTGAAGGTCACCAGCAAAGCCAGCGTAGTGGTCATGGGGTATCTGGGCCTCTTTCTCGGCCTGCTCATGATGCAGAACCCTTCCCTTCTTTTTTTGGCGACTGCAGTGGCTGTATTTTTCCCCCAAGCCATTTTTTATGCGACCATTACTGAGCTGAAAGCCCGGACCACTGCTTTGTCCGGCAACCTCGGCAGATTCTACAGCTTCGCCAGCGTTGCAACTGCTGTCGGCTATGTCTTGGGTGCGGCGGGGACTCATTTTCTCGACCCCCTTCCATTTGCAAGGGTCGTCGCCTTCCTTTCACTTTTCAGCATCCCCGTTGTTGCAAGCACCTTGAGTGAAGAGAGCCTCGGCCGGCTGGTGAGCAATGGAATTACTGAGTTCCGCAGGATGGGCTCCCACCTGGCAGGCAGGAATCTCCGGGTAGTCAGGTTCGGCTTCGGCCTGGAAAAACTACCCTTCCTTTTGACCAGCTCGATATTCTCCGTCTGCTTCGGCATAGTTTTTTCGCAAAGGACTAATTTTGTCAAGACATGGAGGGCTTCCAATTTCATAGTCTACGCCCTGCTGCTTATGGAGGTCATCATCAGTTCGATGGTCTACCGGTTGGCCGGGCGCGCCGACCAGAAAGGGCTCTATATCGGGCACGCTTTTCTGATACTCTGCCTCGGCAGTTTCCTTATGGCCGTTCACTTTCTCAGCCTGCCCTGGATTGTCTTGGCGTACATATTCGGGGGCATATTCTGGCCTTTCATCAATGTGTTCTACAGTTCATACGGCCTGGGGTTCAGCGAGGAGCTGCTTGGGGTGAATCTCTCCACCCGCAGCACTTTCTATATCGTCGGCAGCCTCCTCGGCGGGTTCCTGGTTGAAAACTACGGCTTCCTTTTGGCCTTTGCAATCGGGACTGCTGTTGCCCTCCTGGCTCCCCTGCCGTTCATAGCTGGCAGCAGAATCATGGGCAAGAATATAAATGCAGAAAGCCAAAGTTAAACGTGTGGACGGGCCCGTAGCTCAGTCGGTCAGAGCGCCGGTCTTATATGGCCGCCTCTGGCATATTCGAAAACAAGAGAGTCTAGGAAAGCCGGAGGTCCGGGGTTCGAATCCCCGCGGGCCCAGTCGCCTAACGAAGCGACACCACGGGCGCCATCACCCACCATCCCAAATGGTTCGTGACGGCGCGCCAGCACAATTACTCCGCCCGCGGGTGGTGCGCGAAGAGAATATAAACTGAGCGCTGTGGAAAACTATACCAAAACTTAGCGTGCCGGTGGAACCGGCACAAAGTGTCGACTGATTACAGTCGCGGGGGTGGCGGAGTCTGGTCAAACGTGCAGGATTGAGGTTCCTGTGGCTAGTGCCTGCGAGGGTTCGAATCCCTTCCCCCGCAACGGAAATCCGTTGACACTTTGTGCTGCCTCCGGCAGCACCCCTCTGGTCGAACTTTTTCCAAAAGTTCGGAGGGTTCGAATCCCTTCCCCTGCAAACCCTGTTACGAATTTGGATTATTCTTGCAACCGGACTTCTCAATTTCTCTTTTCCACTTGCGGTTGGCGGCCCATCTGTAGATGAATTTTGGGATTATGAATGCTTTCAAAAGCTTCTTCTGGGTGATGATACCGATTTTCCCTTTGCCCACCACTTCCTGCCCTGCTCTGTAGCAGGTATCCAAATAATCTTTCATGAACCTGCGGTGGTTTGCTTCATAGAGCATGCCGGACATCGGGCGGTAGATCCTGCCGGCAATCCAGGTGTGGTAGTTTTTGGCAATCATTTCGAAAGTGCGGTCCAAGGCTTCAAAGTGGTCTATTTCGGGGAAGCCCGCCACCGACACCACCACCCATTTTGCATTGCATTCCGGGTATCTCATCGGGTGCTCTGTAAGGTGCCCCTTTTTTCTGAGAAAAGGCTGCCCCAGAGGGAGGGTGCGCTCAATGAAAGTCTTCATGGAAGAAGACATGGTGAAATGGTAGAGCGGGGTTGCAAAGACTATTATGTCGGCAGCCACCATTTTCGGCAGAATTTTGTCCATATCGTCCCGGTGCAGGCATCTGCCGGGCGTCTTGACCCAGCAGGTGAAGCACCCCGCGCATCTTTTGATTTTTTTGTCGTGGAGGTATATCTTTTCGATTTCGGCCCCTGCATCCCGGGCGCCATCCAGGAACGCATCCAGCACGACATCGGTCGCTCCTTTCCCCTTCCGGGGGCTGGAATTAAATGCCAGGATTTTCATAATAGGGGTTAGGGCACCTGTTTTTAAGGCAGACGGGCAGTCGCAAGCTTTTTATTAGGACTGAATAGTAAATAATATGGATCTGCCGACGGCTTACGATTTGCATCGTGGGATTTCCTCCTATGAAAAGTCCCTTCCTGATTTGATGAATGCATGGCTCGACATGATAATTGACCTGGGAAGCGAGGGGAAAATCTCCGAAGCAAGTGCAGGAACTTTCTCCCGCATCTATCACGGCATCAAAGAAGCCCACAAGAAGGACATAAAAGAGGCAGTGGTCCATGGAAGCAATTCCGACAACCCATATAAAATGAGATACATCCTCTCAGAGCAGATAGATGTGCTGAGGTACACTCCCATTATTGTTGACAGTCTGAAATCCATGGGAAGTTTCTTGGGAAAAAGTGAACGGGCCGATGATTTGAGGGTGGTTCTTTCTTCATGCATTGAAGAATATTCAAAATTCCCGGACCCGATGAGAATCAACAAGATAAAAAATATACAATTCGACAAAGCTCTTTCCAGATACCTCAAAAATTTACTGAGGAATGTTGTTGACTCCCGAAAAAGCAACGATTTTCACAGTGCAAGAAAAAATTTAGACATGGCGCGCAGGACATTGTTTGTCCACTACACCACCAAAGATTATGTCAAGGATTCACAAAAGAAAGCATATTGCCGTGAATACCTGATGACGCTTAAAAAAATGTTCAAAGAAACTGCAAAGGAAAGAAACAAACCGGAAGCTGTGGGGCTGCTTAGAGAGATGAAAAGTTTTATTGAGCTGCCGCAACATCACGACTATGTTCCTCCAGAATACAAGGACGAGGATTTTTTTGAAAGGCTTGCGGAAAAGGCGGGCATGCACATAGATTATTAAGCCACGGAATATTAGCGGGGCGTGGAAGCTGAGGAAATAAAAGCCGAGTTTGAAGCCAAGAAATACCGTTTTTTCGGCAATTCCGCCGTCCAAATCTGCACTTGGTCCAAGAAAGCCCTCAAAGGGGAAGGGGTGTGCTACAAGCAGAAATTCTACGGTGTGCCCACCCACCGATGCATGCAGTTTTCGCCGGCCGCCCTCTACTGCCAGAACAACTGCATCTACTGCTGGCGGCCTGCCGAATTTCTGACTCTCAGGCGCAGTGTCAAGTGGGACGGGCCGAAGGAGATGGTCGAGGCCTTGGTCCGGCAGAGGACGAAGCTGCTGGAGGGCTTCGGCGGAAATTCACAGGCAGACACACAGCTTTACAGGGAGAGTCTTGAGCCCGTTCACTTTGCAATCAGCTTGAGCGGTGAGCCGACCCTGTATCCAAAATTGCCGGAGCTTGTGAATTACCTCATGGACCGCCCCGGCACTTTTTCAGTCTTCATAGTCACCAACGGGCAGGAGCCGGAGATGCTGAAAAAACTTCAGTCCGAAAATTCACTGCCGACCCAGCTTTATCTCAGTCTGACTGCCACCAACAAGGCGGGCTACAAAAAAATTTCAGTTCCCATTCACGAAGACGGTTGGGAAAGACTGCTTGAATCCATTCACTTTTTGTCGCAGGTTCCGACCCGGACCGTTCTTCGGATTACACTCATCAAAGGAATCAATATGGATGGCCTGGAAGCATGGGCGGAGCTGGTCCAGCAGGCCAACCCCCACTTTGTCGAGTTCAAGGCCTACATGCATATCGGCTTCAGCCAGTATCGGATGAAGAGGGAAAACATGCCGGCCATGGAAGAAGTCCGGGATTTTTCAAACCGGGTGCTGGAGCACCTGCCGGGATTTGAGGCCATGGATGAGGACGGGCCCAGCAGGATTGTGGTCCTCAGGAACAAGGTCCGGGAGACGGAAAGGCAGATAAAAGGGCCGGCCCCCTGCCAGAACGGGTTTTAAGCCTTACTCCGCCAGGGCCTTCTGGATGAGCTGGAGCATTGCCTTTGGGGGGATGGCGCCTTCTGCTGATGCCTTGCCGTTGACTACTATTTTTGGAACAGCCGAAACTTGGTGCTTCATTGCCAGCTCCCTGTACTCCATGGCTTCCACCATGATGCTTGTAATCTTCGGGTTCAGCATGGCGAGCATATGCCCGATCACGACGGGGCCTTTGCAGTAGGGGCATGTGGGGGTGATGAACACCATTATGTCCACGGGCTTGTCAATTGTGATGGCTTCCGCCTGGACATCTTCCGGCAGTTCGACCTTCCCGATTGACGCCATCTTGACTATGGAGAGGAAGGCCATGAACTCGTGCCCGCTCGGAATTCCATAATACCTGATGTTGGGGTATTTCTCGAATATGATTGCGGGCGCTTTTTTGATGCCGTGCTTTTTGGCCAAAGGGGAATCCAAATCCAGCGTCCTGAAATCGACCTCGCTGATTTCCTTGATGTCATTCAGCAGTTCTTCAATAACCCCGCAGTATTCACAGTCCGGGCTGTCGGATTTGAAAAACAGGAGAGTGACCTTTACATTCTTGAGATAGTCTGCAACTTTCTGCTTGTCGGTTTCTTCAAGTACCATATGCGACACGGCGGTTATAATTTATAAATGTTGGCAAACCATTTATAGACGGAAAGTCAAGTTGGATTATGGTTAAAGTCTCAATATCGGACAAATGCATAGGGTGCGGCGCCTGCGTTGCGCTGGCTCCTGATATATTTGAAATGGACGCCTCCACTATGAAGAGCAAAGTCAAGAAGCAGCCGGCCGGCCCGGATGAAGTTGATACGGCCAAGCAGGCTGCGGAAGCGTGCCCGGTGGAAGCCATCAAGGTTGAATAACAGCTTTTAGCTTCTGAAAAACTGCCTGGAATTCCTCGAGCCTGTTCGGGTTCCTCAGGACGGCTGCGGGATGGAAGGCAGGCAGGATAATCAACCCGCCGAAGAGGGTTGAAATTTTGAAGATCTGGCCATTGGCTTTGGTTGCACCGGGCCACTCCAGCCCGTACTTGCTGAAGACCCACTCGCCTGCAGTGTTGCCCAGGGGCACAATAACGCGCGGTGATATGAGCTCCAGCTGCTGGTTGATATAGACTGAACAAATTTCCAATTCACTTTTGGAGGGCCTGCGGTTTTCGGGTGGCCTGCACTTCACTATGTTGGTGATGAAAACTTTAGTCCTGTCGAGCCCGGCTTCCGCAAGAGTCTTGTCCAGCAGTCTGCCCGAACGCCCGACGAAGGGCCGGCCTTGGACATCCTCCCAATATCCCGGAGCTTCACCTATCAGGACCACTCTGCTGGAAGGGTTGCCTTCCCCCGGGACTGCATGGGTCCGCGTTTTGTGGAGCGGGCACTTGGTGCACTCCATAATCCGGCTGTGGAGTTTTTCAAGCACAGTGGCATGGTCATCCTTGCCTTTTAAACCTTCCCCGGCCCATTACACTTATGGCGCAGATAAAATATTGGAACGGCGAAGCAGCAATAATCCAGGTGTTTTTTGCGCCGGGGGTTTTGTCGCCTGAGGCCGTTTCAGAAATGTTGCCGAGATTCGAAACCAAAGTTTTCAGAAAAAGTGAATTGGCGGCGAATGCGTTTGTAAAACAAGTAGTGAAACATCATGATTACTACGCATTGCTGGCCGTTGAGTCCACGAGCCTCCGGCAGGCACTGGACCTTGCGGAGGGGCTCGAAAACTGCCAGAGGCGCCTGTCTGAAAAAATTAAGAATTCTGTATATCAAGCCACGAAGGCGATATAGCGGACTGCCTGCTGCAAAGCAATTACCATGGCCAGCAGAGCAGCCCAGACCTGCCACTTCCATCTGAATATGTCCGCCCCGTCAAGGGGGCCGAAGGGGAGCAGGTTGAAGAATGCCAGCTGGAGGTTGACATACGCCCCGATGGCCATCACCGGGGACAGAAAAGAGAGTGCAAGGAAGACCAGAGCTATCAGTATATTGGCGACCGGGCCTGCAAGGGCAACCCTGCCGTGGTCTTCCCGGGTTGCGAGGCGCTTGGCCCACAGTGTCGCACCCGGAGCAATGAAGACGGGGCCACCTATCAGGCGCATGAACAAAGCAAACAGCAGGCCCTGCGACCACATCCGGAATTCGCTCCACGCACCCAGGCTCTGGGCCATGAGCTTGTGGGCAACCTCATGCAACACAAAGCCGGAGCCTACAAAAACGAAGTAATAACCGAACAGGATTAGCCAGTCCAGGGCGGGCCTGAGGGGCCACACAAAAATCAAAGTGATGGCCAACGCTGCAATAATCAATTCCTTGATTTCGATTCCGCTGAATCTGAATTTGTTTCTCTGATACACCTAAACTTTAATAGGCGCCGTTAATAACTATTGTTATGTCTGAGATGGCGTGGCACACCGCCCGGGATGTTTTTATGCAGGGGGCTGACTATTTTGGAAGCATATGCATCTTCTGCAGTGAGGGTGATGAAGAGAAATTGGCGGAGCGCAGAAGAACAATCAGCACTTTCTTGGAAGGGGTGTCAGCGCAACTGAAAGGATATGAACTGCACAAGATTTTTTGGATCAGGACTGGGGAGGAAGCGGGACGGCTTGTTGAAATGAAGCTGATTGAGGACTTCGGCGAAGGCAGGACTCTGTTCCTTGCAGTCGGGAAGACGGCGGGCGACAAGCCCGACAGCATAGTAATTCCAAACAGCATGGGCCTTGATGCCATGAAAAAAGATGAAGCGCTGAACACCTGGCTAATGACCCATCTGCCGAAAGCCGAGAAGCCCGGGGATGAAGTCGGCTTTCCGCTTTCTGAAGCCTCGCTTGAACCCCCGGAGCCTCCGAAGAAACCTGAAGGAGCCTAAAGCAGAGCGGAAGGAGCCTAGGGCAGGAAGTTGCCGGCCTCAATTTTTTCCGGCAGGTAGGTCTCGCTCACAAATTTGAGGTGCCTCTGGGCCAAAGCCTCCTGCTCCGCCTTTATCTTTTTCTTGAGCATCAGCTTGATTTCCTTTTCCCATTCCTTGTGCTGGAACCACGGATACTTGAGGAGCTCCTGGGCTCTGCGCAGGTCTACATCCTTGGTATGGATGGCCGCGTTCTCCAGATGATAGTCGTAAATGTCGCTTATGGTGAGGCCGAGGAATTTGGCTTTCGGCGTCCCAAGCTCCCTGCTGGCATGGGCCAGATTCATACTGCCCATCTTGATGACGCTGTAGATGTACCACCCGTACGGGTCGCTGTCAGTGAACACATAGACGGGCAGGTTGAATTCAAGGGACATCCTGTGGATCAGCCGCCGGATGCCACGGGCGGCCTGCCCCTGCGTCCCCACCAGAATGCAGTTGTGCTTCTTCCAGAACTTGTCTTCATGGAGGCGGTCGAAGGTTGCGTTTTTTTCAGCAACCAGAATAAAATCTGCGTCTATGCTTTTGATTTTCAAATCCTCTACATTGCCCGGGATGGCCCACCCTCCGCTCCCCAGTTTGCTCCAGTCGATGGTGTCCCCGCGGTCTTCTATAATGACCTTCCCCGCTGCAACCCCGCGCCTGTCCGCATTTATGTGGAGCTGGTCGCGGAGGACTCCCAGAGCCACTTCAAGGTCTACAAAAACATCGTCGCTCTCCTTCTGCTCATCGAAGGTGTTTTCCTTTGAGTCCTTGATGGTGTGCTTCAGGCTGTAGTACGCCTCCCTCAAGCTTGCATGCAGGTTTCCATCCATCAGCTGCTTTGAGAAGGCGCTGACCAGAAGAGTCTGCATGAATTTTTTGGCGTGGGCAACATTGATGAAATGCCTTTTGCTTTTGCTTTGGCCGAGGCTCAGGAGGCCGAGCTCTTTGTCCCACAGCACATTCCTCTTGCCACGGACGGGCAGTTCAATGAAAGGGTTGTCGCCGTTGAAAATTTCGTGCTCCACTGACCTGCCGAGGTCCACAAGCTTCTTGACCTTGTCCTGATTCGGGTCTTTCACCATAATTCGAAAGCCTGGGTTTTAAAAAGGACTCGCTTTGTATGCTGTTGAGACCCATGCCGACCATCTCCGAAGCCCAGCGGATTCTGGAAAAATACAAAGTGAATGTGGTCGGCTCCGTTGTTTCGCTGGAGCAGGCGCTGGCCATGAAGAGGCCGATTGTACTGAAAGCCGATTCGGCCGAGCACAAGACTGACAAGGGCCTGGTGTTCGTGGGCCTTGATACCGACGAAGCCATCCGCGATGCATTTGCAAAAATCTCCAAGTCTGCAGGCGTCTTCGCCCAGCCGGTGGTCAAGGGGGAGGAGGTTATTGTCGGCGTGGTTGAAGACCCGACCTTCGGCAGGGTCATCATGTTCGGGGCCGGGGGGATTTTCACTGAGGTCTACAAGGACACGGCTTTCAGAGTCCCGCCCCTCAGCACAAAAGAAGCGGAGGCCATGATTGCGGACACAAGAATCGGCAGGCTCTTTGAGGGCTTCAGGGGGAAGGAGATGAACAAAAAGGCGTTGGTGGCTTTGCTTGTGGCTGTTTCAAAATTCGCCGGCGACGGGTCCGAAAGCTTCAGGGAGCTGGACCTGAACCCTGTGATAGTCAACAGGCGGGGCGCCTTCGTGGTTGATGTCAGGATGCTGATTTAGATTTTAAGCGGTTTTTTTTGAATTTGGAGCAAGGAGAAGCGGTTTTGAATATTTTTTCTGGGCGGTTTGGCCGAATCTCATATCAAAGCAACCACGAGAGATAGTCTTTTAAATCCCACAATCAGCATCAAGCATGGCATATTCAAAGCATCTCAAGGCTTCAATGGAGATGGCCGGGAAAGAGAGGGCCATGAAGTGGAGGCGCGAGCCTGTCATCCTGAAGCTTGAAGCTCCGAGCAGGCCGGACAGGGCCAAGGCATTGGGCTACAAGGCCAAGCAGGGGTTCATAGTGGTCCGGACCCGTGTCAAGAAAGGCGGGAGGACCCGCCCCAGCTTCCATGCTGGCCGGAAGCCCAGCAAGAGGGGGCGCCTCAAATACACTCCCAAGAAAAGCCTGAGGCTGATTGCGGAGGAGAAGGCCAACAGGAAGTTCAGGAACATGGAGGTCCTCAACAGCTATCTTGCCGGGGAGGACGGCATAAGCAAATGGTTTGAAATTATACTGGTCGACAGGAGCCATCCCGCAGTCAGGAAGGACAAAGACATACGATGGGTGGCCAAGGGCGCCAACCGCGGACGGGTCTTCCGGAACCACACCTCCGCAGGCAAGAAACTGAAAAAGTGAAACTTAAATTATAAGTTCCGCCTGAGTTTTCAGTGAACAAGGAAAAGCTCGCAGCGCTCGTCTTCGGCACGCTCCTGGGCTGGACCGCAGTGGGCTTCACAGTTGCGGAAGTCCAGAACAAACTAATCTGGCTTTTGGTCTTCCCCCTTTTGGCATGGCCTGCAGTTGCATGGAAATCTGAGAGGGCGGGGGGCGCCATGGCGTTTCTGTACTCTGCGGTAAGCGTGGCCCTGTACCTGCTCGGCTTCCTGAGGGTTGGAAGGTCGGTGCAGAGTCTGGCGAGGTTCCTGCTCGGCCTGCCCCTCCCGGCGGTTTTGATTGGGCTGCTCCTGATGTATTCCGCTTCAAAGCAGAAGGAGGCCGACAGGCAGAGATGGGCCAATGTCGTGGCCGAGACTGCCGGCAGGCAGCCCCCTCAGAGGGGCGGGATAGGACAGTGGATGCGGAAATGAAGCTTCCCAACCAAAGATTTATAATCAGCAAATCATGTATCATGTATTTCAGTAGGCGTGTATAATGATCTTTCTGAAAACAAAGGTGAAAAAATGATAAAAAATTTCGAAGAATTAGGCCTGAGTCGTAAGACTGTTGAGGCCTTGGACAAAATGGGGATTAAAATCCCCTTTCCCGTTCAATATAAAGCCATTCCGCTCATTTTGGCGGGAAAAAACGTTGGAGCTAAAGCCAAAACAGGCTCCGGCAAGACCCTGTCGTATGCAATTCCAATTGCAGAGCTCATTGAAAAACAGGGCCACGCGCAGGTGCTTGTGATGGCGCCCACGCGGGAGCTGGCTCTGCAGAATTATGAGGTCATAAAAAAAGTGGCCCCCTGGCTGAGGTTTGCCATAATCTACGGCGGTGTAGGCTATGAGCCGCAGTTCCGGCAGCTTGAATCCGCCGATGTGGTGATTGGAACTCCGGGGCGCTTGATTGACCACCTCCAGAGAGGGACATTGAAGCTGGACAGGGCGCAGATTGTGGTGCTGGATGAGGCCGACCGCATGCTTGACATGGGCTTCAAGGACGACGTGGAGTATATAATCAGCGCAACCCCGAAAGACACACGGGTCTGGCTGTTCTCGGCAACCCTCCATTCACAAATTCTGAAACTTGCGCGCAAGTTTGGAGTGAATGAATTTGTGGAGGCAGGAGAAGAGATGCCGAGCGAAATCGAACATTACTTTATTGACTATGGAGACAAATTCAGCAATCTGAAGAAACTGCTCAAGAATGATCAAAAAGTGCTGGTTTTTTCAAATACCAAACGATTCACACGAAGAATTAGTGAACGCCTCAGACTGCTTTCGATTCACGGCGACATGAGCCAGGCTGCACGTGAGAGGTCGTTGAAAAAATTCACAAACGGTGCGAACTGCCTGGTTGCAACTGATGTTGCAGCGAGAGGGCTGGATATACCGAACGTCGATTTGGTTGTGAATATGGATTTGCCGAAGGATTCAAAAACATATATCCACAGGTCTGGACGGACCGGCAGGGCTGGAAAGAAAGGCAAAGTTGTCAATATACTGAGGCCGGAAGATTTTGATGTCTTCCGGAGAATAACAGAAGATTTGAGGCTTGACGTCGCCCCCTGGGAAAGCAGACAGGCCCCTTAGGAAAGCAGACAGCAGTCAGTCGGCCTTTGCATGCTTTCGAGTCCCGCTGATTTTAACTGTTTTGAACTGCCATTTCAGGGCCAGCGCCCCCTTTATTTTGTCAACCCAGGCATTCTCGCAGGCCAGCAGTCCGTCGATTACGCGGAATTTGGATTCAATCAATCCCATCTTTCCAAACATGTGCCTGATATAGTCGGCCAGCTCCCTGCTGTCCGGCTTTTGCGACAGCCATTCAACCCGCAGATATCTCATGTGCCCTCACCCCAAGATGCCAGATACTTTTTTTGTTCAGGAGTCAGCTGTTCAATTTCAATTCCCATGGCCTTTAATTTTATTTTTGCAACATACTCATCAATTTCCCTTGGGAGTGTGTGGACCTTTACTTCCAGTTTGTTTTTATGGTCCACAATGTATTTTGCAGCCAAGGCCTGGACTGAAAAACTCATATCCATGATTTCAGCAGGATGTCCGTCGCCCGCTGCAAGATTCACAAGTCTTCCATGGGCCAGGACATAAATACTGCGTCCGTCTTTCATTTTATATTCCGTTATGTTGGTCTTCAATTCATTCACTTTTTCAGACATAGCTTTTAGTTGCGGGATGTCTATTTCTACATCAAAATGGCCTGCATTGGCGAGCATGGCGCCGTTTTTCATTTTTTCAAAGTGCTCCTTTCGGATGCAGTCCTTGTCGCCTGTTGAAGTTACAAAGAGGTCCCCGAGTTTCGAGGCTCCATCCATAGGCATTACTCTGTAGCCGTCCATTCTGGCTTCCAGGGCTCTTATGGGGTCCGGTTCGACCACGATGACATTGGCGCCCAGCCCCTCGGCCCTCATTGCAATCCCGCGTCCGCACCACCCGTATCCTGAAACCACGACTGTTTTTCCAGCGATGATGACGTTGGTGGTCCTCATTATTCCATCCCAGACCGATTGCCCTGTTCCGTACCTGTTGTCGAACAGAAATTTGCATTGTGAATCATTCACTGCAATTACAGGGACTCTTAATTTTCCGGATTTGTAAAGTGAACGGAGGCGGTTCACCCCTGTGGTGGTTTCTTCATTGATCCCCCATATGTTTTCCAGGAGGTCCGTTCGTTCACTGTGGACGACTGCTGTCATGTCGGCTCCGTCGTCAATCAGGATATTCGGTTTTATGTCGAGGGCTTTGTTGAGGGCTTCATAGTATTCATCGCGGCTGAAGCCGTGCTTGGCAAAGGTAGGAATGCCTGTTGCATTCAGGGCGGCCACTACATCATCCTGTGTGCTGAGGGGATTGCTCGGACTGAGGGCAATTTCAGCACCGCCGTCTTTCAAGGTCATGGCAAATTTGGCGGTCTTCATTTCCAGGTGCAGGCAGCCTGCAATCCTGACCCCTTTGAAGGGTTTGGTTTTTTTGAAATCTTCTGACAGATGATTCATGACAGACATGAAACGCTGGACCCAGTCGATTTTGGCCTGCCCGTCCTTTGCTGAAGCGTCCATGGAATGTGACGGCGGGGCCATTTTAAACCTCTTCTATTCCCCAGCTTGCCTGGCGCCTCCTTGCTTCTGCACGCTCTGCAATCCAGCGGGGGATTGTGAATACTGCATTGCGGGAGGCCTCCTGTTTGAGCCCCATCAGGATGCCGATGGACACCATTTCGGCGCCCCCTCTCAGCTCCCCGGCTCTTGCCGCCCCTGAGCACAGGCCGGCCAGGCCGTTCCACTTCTGCACTTCGAGCAGGCTCCGGCGGACCCTGGCAATCACAGACGGCTTGAGGCTGAAGAGCGGGGCGACGGGGAAGACCAGGGGCGTCTCGTATCTTTTGGACATGCGGACAGCCCTTTTTCTGACTTTGAGCCCCGGATGCAGGTCCTGCCGGATGAGCATGAAATCATAGCGCGTCTCGACCAGGAGCTGTGTCAGCTGGTTGCCTGTTTCCGGCGCCCCTGCCACCAAAAGAAAATTTTTCCTTTTCCTGCGCACTTCATTCCGGTTGTTGCTGACCAGGAGGGATTCCCCGGCAATTTTTGGGGCCACTTCCAGTTTTTTGAGGGCTCCGCCTGCATCCTCCAAAGGGGAAACCCAGAGGTCTATGAATTCCACAAGACATATTGCCGTGGGGCTTAAAATTACTTCTCCCTCGTTGCTTTGCCGTGCTCCTGGGGGATTACGGCGATTTTGGCGCCGGGAAAACTGCGGGCGTCCTCGATTTTTCCGCCGTCGAAAAGCCTGTCAAGGAAGACCGCAAGCGCAGCCACTTCGCTGTGGGGCTGGTTGCCCACCGCCACGTTGAAGTCGGCCAATTCATAAATCTCCGGAGGCACTTTTTCAGCGCCCACAAAAATCAGCAGGTCTTTGTCTTGGGCAAGCAGGCGCCGGATGCCAGGGACTGTCTTGGAGAGGGGTATGCCGTACATGGTCAGGTGGATGACTATGCCCCCCTTCGACTTGAAATTTCTGACTTCGCTTTTCCAGTTTTTCACAGAGCCCGTCCGGAAGCTCCCTGAGCCCCCCCACCTTTCACAGATGTCCTCCAGCGTTTTGAGGGGTCCGGTGGCGTCGCTGCCGGCCATCACAAACCGGTCAGCCCCGAAGGCGCGGGCCACCAAGCCCACATGCGTGGTTATCCTGGTGTCGCGGCCTTTGCGGTGGCCGAATCTCATTACTGTTATCACAGCCCGCTGAAGCACCGCATTTTAAAAGAGTCTCTCAGTCATAAAGTCCAAAGGCCCCGGCAGTTTGAGACGGGGTTCGAAATTGCCCTTCAGGAGATTGTCCATTATTTCTTCGGCAGTCTCCCCCGGCACATTGTTGTAGAATTTGCCGAGGCCTTTCACGCTGTGGGCATCGCTGTTGCATAGGTATTTGATGCCCCTCTTTACAGCTTCCTCCACAGCCTTCCTGCACAGATGGCGCGGCGTCCTGCCGTTGATGGCTTCGACAAAGTCGAAGATTTCAAAAGCAGGCTTGCCTATGGGGTCCCGGAACGGCAGGTCATACACATGGGCGGCCGCAGCAAAGACATGGCGGTCCTTGACCCAGTCCATCAGCTCGTCCAGGACTTTGGTGGGGGGCATGTCTTCGATTCCCACCAGGAGCACATGGCCCTTGTCGGTGGTCAGCTCAACGCCCGGCAGGATTATGAAGCCGTTGGAGCGCAGCTTGAGCTTCTTCCACCCGTCTACTGTGTTGTGGTCTGTTATGGCGATTGCACCCAGCCCCGCCCTCTTGGCGGCTGCCACCATTTCGATGGGGGTGTTCCTGCCGTCGCTGCAGTTGGTATGGACATGGAGGTCGACTTTCACAATATCACTGGCAGGCTTCTGACATTTAAACCTTCCAATACTCCCTGACGAGGGACGCGACCTTGCCGGCGCTGGGGGCGTGCCCTTCAAAGCCGAAAATTATCTGCACATCGCGCCCGGGGGCTAAACGCCCCAGGAGCAGTTTTTCTTTGTCAACCCGCACAAAAAATCGGTTTTTTTCGCACCGCGCTGGAATATTTGAAATTTTTAGGTCTTTAAGCTTTCTGAGGATGATTTCGGCTTTTTTCTTACCTCCGCTTCCTTCAATTATGATGATTGGGTTTTTCCAATACCCTGTGGCTTTCTTTCTGCCGGTTTCCACCCCAAAGACCGTTTCTACGGCGCCGGCAATCCTTGCTTCATCTTCTGTTGCGTGCGCCAGCGTTTTTACTTTGAATGTCTTGAGCTCCAAGCTACCGCCTCAGCAGGGCCCCCACACCTCCTATGGCCAGGAACTCCTTGCCTGACTGGGTGTCGGTGGACACATATTCGACCGGGGTATTGTGCGCTTCCGCAGACTTTTCAAACTCCTCCGCAAGCTCCTCGTCAAGCCCCTCGCTGATGATGAGGGTTTCAACAACGCCCTCCTGGAGCTTCCGGCGGACTTCGTCGATGCCGTAGGCAACCTTGCCACCCATTGCAATCCCCTTGAAAAGCTCCTCTATTATCTTCCGCTCGCGCTCGACAGCAGTCTCCTTGAGGGCGTCCTGGCTTTTCTCCACCAGCTCGCGGAGGCCGTTCTCGCCCGTGTATCCTATGTCCTGGACGGCGATTATTTTGTTTTTGATTTCACTGTGGAGCTCCTCGAACAGCTGCTCCTTGGTGGGGCCCGGGCCTCCCAGGAGGATGCCTTTGGTGTCCATCAGATACTGCCGGATGCCCTCATGGATTTTTTTGTAGAAGTCCTGGGTCAGGCCTTCGCGGACGCGCTCGAAGCGGGCGGCGCTTTGGCCACCTGCGCGGAATTTGCCCGGGATCATGCTTTTGAAGGTTTTAATAATCTCGATGCGCTTGCCCCGCAGGATTCCCAGGGTTGCCTCGCGCCTTTCGATTATGACCAGCCCGTAGACCTCGGTGGGTTTGAGCATCTCGAGCAGGGGTTCAAGGAAGAAAACCTGGTCGCACCTGTAGACCCGAGTTTCAAGCGGGAAGGGGGGGATGAGGCTTTCAACCACCCAGTCCTCCTTGCCCGGCACGCCTATATTGCCCACGAAGACAGCCAGGCCGTTCTCCGGGGTTTTTTTGAAAAGAGACAGGTGCTGGAGGGTTTTTTCAAGGGCAGTCACCACATTCTTGCGGGTGCTCTTGCTTTTGATATTGACGGCGGTGCCCTTTTCCTGGGCAATCTGATTTACAATCCGATGGAGGGTGTAGCCTGCAGGAATCATTACTGTGACGAGCTCCGTGTTCCTGCCCCTGATGTTTTTCAGCTGTTTTATCTTCCTCTTGAAGTCCTGCATGCTGGCGTCCACG
>CAZJUS010000011.1:0-23024 GCA_964549355.1 Candidatus Undinarchaeota archaeon
GCAGACTCCGACCAAAACGACTGCGAGAACATGGGCAACACCTGGACAGGACACGAATGCTGTGGCAATATAGCGGACACTGATGGGGACGACAGCGATTCATATGTAACAGGGGATGAACCCTCGGACAACTACCTCGACGGCAACTGGGGTTGCTGGGACGGCGTCGCCCATGAGTGCACGTCGGCCAGCTGCTTCGGCCTGGACTTGGACGACAGCGGAGTGAATGACACTTGGTGCACCTCGCAGGGGTGGGAGGGGATAGTGTACTCCGGTGATGTCTGCGAGGATGCCTGCAGTGCAGCGGGGGGCGCGTGGGGCACCTACTGGCTTGAATCAAGCTCAAGCACCTACTGCTGCGGGGACGACTACGGGGAGGGAGCATGCGACGCGCTGAATACGGGATGCACCGACACCGGCAACGACATGTGCTGTGTCAATGACGCGTGCGGCTGGTATGAAAACAGCGCATACGCCTGCATTCCGGAAAATTCAGAATGCGATGAATATTTCTGCGGGGACGGGGACTGGAAGTACTGCACTACCGGAGGGGCGTACTACTGCAGCAAAGCTGATACAGACAATGACGGGTATTACGACATCTTCTGCAATAATTATACAGGAGCATGGGGCACCCCTAATGAAACTGTGGATATCTGCCCGTACGCCTGCAACCAGACAGGCGGCATGTATACAGACTGGACGAATGTGAACCAGGAGGAATTCTGCTGCAACCCCAACCAGCCGTGGGAGACCTGGTGCGGAGGTACATACCCCAATGTGGTCAAGTGCGAGAGTGGCTCTGCCATAGATTGTGATGATTGGTGCGATAACAGCGGAGATTCAGGCGCCCAGGTTGAAGAAGATTCATATACTTGCAGCATCCTGCCGGGGAATGAAGGTGACTGTGTTTCCGACCAATGCACCGCAGGAGGTGCTTGCAACTGCAAAAAATTCAGAGGAATTGCATGCACCAACGACGCTGCCTGCTGGAGCGGGGACTGCATGAACTTCACCCACGGGGCAGGGGAATCTGTTGTCTTCGATATTCCAAGTTCGCCGGGGGGCTCAAACGGCATCTGCTGTGATATTGGGGAATGTCCGTATGACAGCGACGGTGACGGGGTCATCGATGCATGTGCAGCCAACACTTCGGCCGGTTATGATGCGGACTACGACGGGGACCCGGACTACTGCCTGGACAGTGTGTGGTATGAATGTGAAACTTACAGCTGCACTTCTGCGGGAGACTGCGGATGTGCAGGCATCAACAACATCCCCGGCGCCTGCGGTTTCTATGAAGGCACTGCCGGCATATACTCCACAGGCAACGGCTTCTGCTTCGGCATAAACGACACCTCGATAGACCCCAAGTCTGCATTCACCTGCGGTATGCCCTGCGACCTGGACAACAATCTTGGAACGCGGGAATATGTCAACGGGACGGGTTCGTGTGCGCGCGGGGGCGGGGGCTGCCAGGACATCTTCAAGTATATTGAATGGGTAGGAAACACCTCCGACCTGAAACTGAACCAAAGCTCGGACTGCATGTGCGACAGCACCCTCAACTGCAGGCTCCGCGTCTTCAACAGCGGGCAGGTGGTGGACACCCGCAGTCTGAGTTTTACGGAAGGCGCAAGCGTGGAAGATTTGGGGGCGCTCAATTTCAGCACCGGGACAAATACGCTGGCCCTTGAATGCGCATGCGGGGACTTTTCGACCGGCATCCCCCATGGATGCGAAACCAACCTGACTGATGTGAATTACCAGATAACCACGACTGTTGCGTCGGACAGCTTCTACTGCAACAGGCCGGGCTGGCTGAATGTCACTGTAAAAAACACAGGCAACCTTGAGATTGCAAACCTCACCATAAACGGCTCCATCATCGACGGCACAAGCCTGGGCTTCAGCAACTACACCTACCATTTCATGCCCGGAGACACATACACCAAGAACTTCTACTTTTCAGACATCGCCTGCAGCATGTTCAAGCACACCAACGAAACCGGCCAGAACTTCACAGCCCTTGTCCAGAATGTGAGTGTGTGGAGCGACTCCGGTCTGATCATGTACACCACAAAGCAGGGGAGGAACTACCAGTGTATTGACACGAACGACTGCGAGGCCTGCTGTCTGAACGGCGGAAAGAACTGCTGGACCAGCGGCACTGCGGGGAACTACACGTGTTCAAGCGGAGTGTGCTGTGAAACAGGCGATCATTTTGAAAACGGGGCCTGCTGTGACTCGGGATTCGAGTGTTGCCTGCGGGACATTACCTGCGAAACCGGCGAATGGTGCATAAACCAAAGCGCATACTCATCCTACGGCAGGACATTCACATGTGCAGGCAAAAGGAGCAACGGCTTATCCTGTGCGGAAAGCAGGATGTGCTCCTCCGAAAACTGTGAAGACTCAAAAGATGCAGGCACGTCATTCTGCTGCGACCAGTATGTGACTGTAGGCGATGTGTCGAATGAATGCCACTCAACTTCGTCCGATATCTGCAGTTCATCAACATGTTGCGCGTCGGACTCCAACTGCGCGGCAGGCAGCTGGTGCAGCCCCAACGGCAAGAGATGCGTCTCCTGCGTCGATTCGGGGGATGAAGGCTTCTTCAATGGGTACTGCGCTAGCAGTGCGTGCACATACTCGGGCGCCGGCACCAACTACGATGCCGACTGCTGCAGTGGGAGTGATAACGACTGCATAAACGCCGACAAATTATCGGGGGTCGACCACTACTGCGAAAACACCACAGACACATGCACTGCATGTTCAAAAATCCTTGATTATTACTGCCCAAGCATGAAATGCTACGAGGCAGGTGTTGCAAACGGAGACCCGGACTGCTGCCAGTCCGACTCGGACTGCATGACGGGGTCGACCTGCAGTGGAAACCGCTGCATTCCAAAGGCAATAGGCAAGTACTGCAAGAGTGCCGATGACTGCGGTTCCGGGAGCTTCAACTGCATCGACAACAGATGCGTGCTGTCCAACTTTGTGACTGCAAGCCCAACGAATATAGAGCTCAGCGTGGGGCAGATGAGAAAAGTAGGCGTTGTCGTAATAGACCCGCAAATGAAAGAAGATAGATACCTTCTGCGTTTATCGGGCACCTGCTCAATGTTCGCTTCACTCCCTGAGGGAAAAACAGCAGACTTTTCACTTTCTCCGGGAGGCGTCCAGAAGTTCACTCTGCTTGTATACGGCGGGAGACAGGAATCCAGCTGCCCTATCAAATTAATCACAACAAGCTATACGACCCCGGAGGTAAGCTATGAAAAGACACTTACCGTTACAGTGAATGCAGGGGGAGGGCAGGGAATTGACAAGGCGCCGGGGATTTCGACCCTCGGTGCATTCATTACTTTAATGATCGGTGGAATGATATTTTGGACGGCGAGAGATTAGTGAAAACTGCCCGAAAAATTATTGAGGATTACCTTAGTGGCAGGAAAACGCCAAAGGTTGGAATAGATGGAAACGGCGGTGTCTTTGTCACGCTCAAAAAACAGGGAGAATTGAGGGGTTGCATAGGCATTCCAGCACCAGGCCCTTTAAGTGAACGGTTGAAGGAGGCGGCACAGGGGGTTACAAGAGACCCCCGGTTCCCTCCGCTTGAACTTTCTGAAATGCAGGACACCACAGTTGAGGTCAGCGTCCTGACGAAGCCGAAACCCGTTGAAGACCCGAAAAAGGTCGTCGTCGGAAAAGACGGCATAATAATGCGCAGGGGCTTCAACTCAGGTCTCCTGCTCCCCCAAGTCCCGGTTGAGCAGGGCTGGACTTTGGAAGAATATCTGGATTACGGTTGCCTGAAAGCAGGTCTGCCTCCCGAAGCTTGGAAAGACGGCACCGCACAGATTTTTACATTTCAGGCAAAGGTGTTTAAAGAAATAGAACCAAACGGAGAAGTGGTTGAAATTCATCAGGAAACGAAAGGTGAATAAATGCAATGCGAAATTTGCGGAGAACGACATGCAACTGTGGATGTTGAAATTGATGGGACCAAATTCAAAGTCTGTGAAAACTGCAGCCGATTTGGCACGGTAATTCACAAACAGCAACCAGTGGTGCGGGGGGCACATCAAGAAATTCCCGTTCGCGAACATTATGAGGAAGACATCCTTCCGGACTTTGCAGAGAAAATAAGAAATGTCCGGGAAAAATTGGGGCTTTCAAGAAAAGAATTTGCGCAAAAAGTGAATGAACGGGTTGGAGTTATTGAACAGATTGAGAGTGGCAGGAGGCTGCCCAACATCAAGGTTGCAAAAAAAATTGAGAAGCAATTCAACATAAGGCTTCTTGGAACTGTGGTTGAACCTGAAACAAAGACACTTTCCCTGCCTGTAACAACTCTGGGAGACCGGGTTGTGATAAAGGAGAAAGCTCAGAAATAGCCTCGCTGAATTCTTCTGATTTTTCTTCGGCCTTGCTTTTCATCGGATTCCAAACGCCCCCCCAATATTTGATAACCTGCGATGCTGCAAGAAGAACAATGGCCGCAATGACCAACCATTCAATGGATGTCAACCCCCGCATGCAATTCTTTGCAGCGGAAATTAAAAACCTATGCGAAGCGGGATGCAAAATAAAAAGCGGCAATCACCAAAGGAGGCAGGAACGAAAAACTTTCAAAGAACCTCCCGGAGATAAAAAACAACCAGAGGGCAGACAAACATGATTGAGCGACCGCATAGTAGAGGAGCAGGGGCGATGCGGTGATGGTGTTGACGATGCCCAAAATCGCTCCGGAAGTTATTGAAGTCAGAATCAGAGTGTATTTCTCACCGGATATCAAGCCCTGCAATTCCGACTCAAGGGCTTCAGACTTTATGGCATTCTCAGTTGCTTTGGCAAGTGCTTCAGGACTTCCGCTTTTCAAAGCTGAGCGGAGCGCCACTGCCAGGTTCCTGCTCCTCCGCCCATAGTTTGGAAACTGAAGTCTGCCCGTCCTCTCAAAAAGCCTCCCAACAAAAGCGTAGCCTTCAAATTTTGAAACCAAACTTGCAATTTTTGACTCATTCAAATCCGAAATCGAAGCCACATGCAGGAGGATTTTAGTGGCAGTCTTGTCATATTTTGCTCTCCGGAACTCGGAGATGTAGTAGGGAACCACAGCAAGCAACGCAGCCAAAACAATCAAGGGAAGTTTGAATTCGGGCAGGACGAATGCCAAAACCAGGACCACCAAAGGAGTTATGCCGTTAATTTCCATGCCACCACCAAGACTGATGAGAGTGCAAAGGCGACGCCCAGCACTTGGGTTGTGTTCCCAAAAACTATGGACATTGCAGACCCGACCGCAGGAAGCACTGTCGATACGACAACATATGAAGTCACAAAGATTTGGAGCCGTGCATTCCTTTTTCGGAAGAATTCGAGATTTTTAGCCTCCGTTTTTTCAGCCATCTTCTCAAGCACATTGCTGCCTTTGCCTGTCCGATAGATATGAAGCAGGATATCTGCAACCTCTTCCAATTCTTCAGAAATTCGAAAACTTTTCAAAGCGGATTCAAAACTTTTGCCGGATGAATATCCCTTCCAAAAATGTCCACAAATATCTTTCATTGCTCCATATCCGGCTTTGTGAACGGCGTCCGCAAGGGGGTATATTGACATCATCCACGAAAGTGAATTCAAAAAAACCGGGAGGTCCTGCAGTATGCTGTTTTTCCTTTCCTTGTACATGTACCCCAAAAAAATGCTGGGGAGCCTCAAAACGAATAAAAGCGACAAGAAAAACGGCAGGAGCCCTAAGGGCAGTATAAACAAAGGCAGGACCAAAGTAGGATAAAACCATTTTTCATATTTTTCAGGAATCCCTGCCAGCTCAAATTTTTTTGAGAGGTCGCCGTAAATCATGCCATTGCCTCCTGGAACTTTTCAAAGAGGCTTTTGTCTCCTCCGGCAAGGCCTTTCAGTATCTGCTCCCTTCGGTCCATCTCGGCCCTCCAGTCGCCGAAGACACGGGCCAGCTCCGGGATGCGGAGGGTCTTCCGCCCGAACAAAACAGGCCTGCGGTGGAAGACCAAATCCACCAGCTTCCGGCAGGCCTTCCCTTTCCTCTCCGACCGTCTGCATATGACCCACAAATCCACTGCATCAGAATCATAGCTGCTGAAGCCTTGTGCAGTCAGCCTTTTTTCGGCGTGGGCAAAACTCTGGGCATGGTATGTAAAATAAGTGCCCAAAGCCTGCCCCGCGAGGCATGATTCGCGCAGGGCCATCACCTCCTCATCGCTTCGGACTTCCCCGATGACCACCCTGCCCGGACGGAGGCGGAGCGAATCAATGATGGCGTCCCTCAAGCTTATCCCCAGCGGTTCAACTGAAACCAAGTGGACCGTCTGCTCCTGCAGGGGCCGGACCTCCGGCACCTCTTCAACCAGGACCACCCTCTCCTTGAAAGGCAGGAACCTCGTGAGCGCATTCAGGAGTGTCGTCTTGCCGGAGCCGGTGTTGCCTGCAATCCCCACATTTATGTTGCCTGCCTCCATCACCAGCCACAAAAATGCAGCGGTCTTGAAGGAAAGCATCCCCAGCTCGACTAGGTCCACCATGGTAAGGGGGGATGCAGAGAACCTGCGGATGTCCAGGGTATGGCCCCGCGAATACGGGGGGATTATGACAGTGACTCTGTCCCCTGAAGGCAGCATGCCGTTGGCCCGGGGGTGCGCCTCATCCACCCGGCGGCCGAGATTGGAGAGCATGCGGTTGGCAAGCTCAAGGAAGTAAGACTCCTCCGATATTGCAAGCCCCGTCCTTACCATGCCCCTCTTCCTGTGGTAGATGAAGATTGGTCCGCCGATCCGGTTGACCATGACCTCCTCAATCTGCGAGTCGGCCAGGAGGGGCTCAAGAGGCCCCAGTCGCCCCCCAACAAGCAGAGGGGCCCAGAACCGGACTGAATCCTCAGAGAAATCCAGGTTTTTCTCGCGCCCCGCATGGATGAGCTTTCCAATCAGCTGGGGCTCCCCCCGCTTGCCGAACAGTTCAATGAAGCGGAGGAGGATGCGCTCTTCATCCGCACCAATCGGGGGCAGCGGGAACTCCGGGGACGGCCGGGATTCGAACCCGAGCATATAAATCTTATGCAGGCTCATTAAATAACAAACCTCAGAGAGTCACCACTTTGACTTTCCCGTCCGCCACCAGCAGAGTGTGCTCAAACTGGCTCACTTTTCCGCCCCGGATTTCAACCAGCCGGCTGTAGTTGTGGAGGGCCCCCTGCTTCACGAGCATGGGCAGGTACTGGGGCAGGGACACCCATCCTTTCGAGAAGGGGAGCGTGCCGAAGGCCTGGACCTCCTTCATCAGCCGGCGGAGCTGGGGCAGGCGCTGGGGATGGGGCTTGACGAGTCTGTAAATGGAAGATTGGGGCCCTTCTTTGATTTGGCCGGCCCCGTCAGTAGCGAAGGGCTCTATTGCAAACAGCCCCTCTCCGATGGGCTTGTCGCTCCTGCAGTCATAGTTGTATATGCTCAGCCCGCTGTGGAGATTCCACTGCTCCATGCTGTGGCCTGTCAGGTTGGTGATGGGCAGGAACCCTCTGCGCTTTATGGCGGTCTCGATGGCATTTCCAATCTCGCTGAGCGTTGCCTCCGGACCGCCGGAGACCACAACCTTGACGGCATCATCGAGCGCTTCCCTGGCAGCCTGCACCAGCTGCTCATTTTCCCCCAAATCGACAGTAATGGAGTTGTCAACAGGCCATCCATCCAGATGAACACCAAAATCCACTTTCACCACGTCTCCTTCCTTGAAAGTTTCAGTGTTGGATTTTACGGGCCCAAAATGGGCTGCAATTTCATTAACGCTCACATTCACTGGGAAAGCCGGCTTCATCCCGGCTTTTTCAATCTCACCTTCAATAAAAGCGACTACAGAATAGTAGGTCGCACCGGGTTTGACCAGGCCGGGAACCTCTGCTCTTATCCGGGAGGCCACCCTGCCTGCACGCTCGACTTCAGCGGACATAGACACCAAATACTATGGAAACCCCTAAATAAGAGTGTATGCTTTTATCGTTATGAAAGTCGCCGATATCGAATATAGGGATGAGTATGTCACAGTAGACCCTGCTGCAAAGGTCAAAGTGGTGGCGGGTAAAATTCTTGATGGGTTTCCGGCAATCATTGCAGCAATAGTGGTCAAAGCGGGGGAGCCTGTAGGCATTACATACCTGGACACCATAGTCCGGTCGTGCGTGGTCGGCAACAAGCCTGCGGGCAAGACCAAAATTGAAGATGTGATGGACAAGTCAATCCTCAAGGTCACCGATCAGGAAAGCATAGAAATTGTGAAGCAGAAAGTGGCGCAGTTTAAACCCCACGGCATCATAGTAATAGACACCAAAGGGGCCATCGAAGGCTTCATCAGTCCGAGGGACTGGGCAGTCATCATCGGCGCCAAATAAGCCCGCCCGCAGGGCGGTTTTCTTTATGGTTTATAATGCCCGGAGGGATAGGTGGATATGATAGTTTCTATTGATGAGGCTGCGCGGCTTCTCAAGCTGGGCCAGGTGGTCAGCTTCCCGACTGAAACTGCCTATGCTTTCGGCGCCGATGCAACCAACCGCAATGCTGTGGAGCAGATTTACAGAATCAAGAAAAGGCTCCACAACAAAAAGATGCCCATCCTTGTCGAATCAATAAAACAGCTGAAGACCATTGCCAACGTCCCGGAAGTCGTGGAATATCTCAGCGGGAAGCTCCATCCCGGCCCCGTCAGCCTCGTCATAAGCACCCGCTATCCTTGGATTGGGGCCTTCCGCATAAGCCCCAATAAAACAGCCCAGGCAATTTTGAAGAAGGTCCGGCGGCCCTTGGTGGCCACATCGGCCAACCTCAGTGGGAAGCCCCCTTCATACTCCCACAATGAGGTCCAGGAGCATTTCGACATCCCCGTGGTCAAGACGCCGAAGGCCCTGCCCAGAAGGGCGGTCTCCACTATATTCGACCCAGACGGGAGGAAATTCATAAGGGAAGGCCAAGTCCCGCAGTCCGAAATCCTCAAGCACTACTTCGCATATGACGCTTTGTCAAAAATCCGGCCCCGCACCCTCACTCAAAAACTTGTGGGTAAAATTGTGAATGACGTCCTGCACGAAGCAAGGAGGACCATCGGCAGGAATGTAATCTGCGGGGGGAGTGTCGCAAAAGGCACCTACCTGGACCGCATAAAAGATATAGATTTTTTCTTCTTCTTCGGGAAGAAGACCAAACTGGAAGACAAACTGGAAGACCTAAAAAAACTTGCAGGCAAATTCGGGAAGGTCGAGACCAACTATGCCCAGCACCCTTACCTTAAAGTTGAAGACTACAAGGGCGTGTCCTTGGAGTTCATCCCTGCCTACAAGACTCGGAAAGGTGAAGTTATATCCGCAGCGGACAGGAGCATATGGCATGTCGGGTGGGTCAAGGCGCTGGACCAGAAAATCAAAGACGAGATTTTGATTGCAAAACAGTTCTGTATGGGCGTCGGCGTCTACGGGGCGGACCTCCGCTTCCAGGGCCTGAGCGGGTATGCCATTGAAGTACTTGTGGCCAAAAACGGCGGTTTTATTCCTTTCCTGGAGGACCTGGCGGGCAGGAAGTGGCCGATTGCGGAGAAGGACCCTGTCGACAGCAAAAGAAATGTCCTGGCATCAGTCAGCAGGGCCACCTTTGCCAAATTCAAGCGGGCTGTGAAAGCATACCTCGAAAATCCGTACTGGAACTTCTTCTTCCCGCGGGAGATTCCAGTCTTTGACCGTCTCGGCAACCTTTCAAACAAAGTCTTGGTTGAAATCAAGAAGCCCGAGGATGCGGCCATAGACGACGCCGTCTGGGGGATGGCCAAAAGATACGCTGGAAAAATTGCCCGGGTGGCAAAAAAAGAAGACTACAGAGTGAAGAGGTATGATGTTTTTGTCGGGCGAAAAATTATAATAATGTTTGAACTGGAATCCCTCCGCAAAAATGTAAAAGTTGAGGTCGGCCCTCCAACGAAATCAAAAAAGCACTGTGAAAGGTTCACTGCAAAGAATCCGCAGAATTTTATTGTGGGCGACAGAATCTGGGCGTTCACTGAACCCCGATTCCGTGAATTTTCACAGCTGGTCTATGCAACTGAAGACAAGATAGGGGTGCCGGCAGTCTATGACGGCCACCTGATTTCAAAAGCATACAGGGGATACTACGAAAAGGAGAAGCAGTTCGTGTGCAGGTTCCTGCTCAACAAAGAGCCGTGGGAAATTTAGGGAAACCATATAAATAAAGATGAAAGGAGCAGGTGTGGGGCTTGAAAAACTCAAAGGCAAAATTGTCGTGGCGGGATTCCACGGCATAGGCTTTGTGGGTTTTATCGCGGTCGACTTTATGGTGAGGAAGCTTGGGACCCGCAGGGTTGATTGGTACTTCAACAGGAATCTGCCTGCAGTTGTTTTTGCGGGGAAGGGCAGGCTGGAGATGCCGGTCGAATTCTACACAAAGGACAAGCTCGGCTTCATGAAAATCAGCGTGATGGCGGAGCGGGACGTCCTCAATGAAGTCCTTGAGGACAATGTGGCCGCCATGAAAAAAGCAGGGGCCAAAGCTTTGATTGTAATCGGCGGGCTGGCTTCCAATAAAGCCTCCAGGGGCGCTTTGTTTGGAATCTCGAATGCAAAAGGCGAAAGGTTGATGGAGAAAATGAAGCTCAAACCCCTGGACAAGGAAATTACAGTCTTCGGGCCGATGGCATCCGCCCTCATATACGGGGAAAGGGCGGGGCTGCCGGTGGTGTGCCTCCTGTCTGAAGCATCTTCCAGTCTGCCGGACCCGAAGGCGGCCTCAAAAGCGATAAAGCATCTCTCTGAGATTTTCGGCTTTGAATTGAATACCAAAGACCTTGAAAAAGATGCGAAGAAAGTGGAAAAGCGAATAAAAGAGCTTGACAAAAAGGAAGACCCCCTCAGAGACCGTATGTTTGTTTGAAACCTTTAAAATGTCTTTTTCAGGCTGGACAACGTTTAAATGATAGCAGACTGAATTATTTTGTGGGTTTCAGGTTAGTGGGTGGTCGGTCGAAGGAAAAGAAAAAGCAGGCAGCCAGCACCATACTGAAATCGGTCCTGGAAAAAGTCAAGCTCAATTTGATTAAAAAAACTGCACATGTGGTTTCGCAACAGCTGAAGCAGAAAGGCAAGCCTGTAGAAGAGACAAAAATTGAAAAAATAATCCGGACTGAAAGGGCCAGTTTGGACAGTGCCGCCAAAAAAGTTGTTGAAAATCCCCGGGCGGAAGGGCAGGTGGTGCAGGAGCTGGCCCAGCAGATCGGCCCCCGGGTTGAGCAGATGCCTGTCGGAGTGCCTGTTGCAGTCCCGGTTCCGGGGATTGATACGCCTTCCATATCCCCGTCGCTCAGGGAAAAGCTGGCAGGGCGTGATGAAGAAAACCTGTCCCCCGAAATGAAAGCAAAACTCGAGGAGGAAAGGGCAAAGGCAGAGGCGGCCGCCAAAGCAGGTGCCCGAATCGGTGGCGGAGGAGAGAAGGGCAGGTATATGGTGCCTTACGGCTACGTGGCCCCTCTGCTGAAGGATATGAGCGGCCCCCGGATTATTGAGAAAGTCCAGGAGCTGTACTACGTGCCCTTCGAATCCGGAGACCAGGAAAAAATGCAAATCAACACGCGGTATCCGCTCATCCCCAACAATCCGAAGCAGGGGGAGCAGGTTTATGCGTGGGCACATATCTACTGGAACAAGAATGAAAGGGGTTTGATATACCATGTGATCGAGCCCCAGCTCTCACCGCAGGAAAGGCAGATGCTCAAAAAAATTGAGGAGAAGCTTGAGGAGAAGCTTGATGTGATTTTTGTCCCCGACCAGCTTCAGAAGCATACGCAGTATCTGGACAAAAAAATTCAGGAGATCATCGACCTGTACGGCCTGAAAGCCTCCCCGCAGCTTGCCGACAAATTGAAATACTACATTACGAGGGATTTTGTCGGACTTGGGAGGATAGAACCCTTGATGTCAGACCCTGATATCGAAGACATAAGCTGCGACGGCGTCAACATCCCGCTCTACATTTTCCATCGGAACCCTTTGTACGGCCAAATCAAGACCAACATAATGTTCACCAGCAAGGATGAGCTGGACAGTTTTGTCATCAAGCTTTCCCAGAAAAGCGGGAAGAACATCAGCGTTGCACAGCCGTTGCTGGACGCCAGCCTTCCAGACGGGTCCCGTCTGCAGGCAACTCTCGGAAGCGACATTGCAAGGCGGGGCAGCAACTTCACTATCCGCAAATTCACAAAGGACCCAATCACCCCCACCAAACTCATGGAATTCGGAAGCGCAAATCCATCAGTCCTGGCTTATCTGTGGCTGTGCATTGAATACGGCAAGAGCATCCTGATCACAGGTTCAACAGCAACAGGAAAAACATCAATGCTGAATTCAACAAGTCTGTTCATCCGGCCGGAGCTGAAAGTGGTCAGCATTGAAGACACGGCCGAATTAACGCTCCCGCATCCCAACTGGGTCCCGCAGGTTGCACGCCCGGGCTATGGTGAAAAATCATACGGTGCAGTTGAAATGTTCGACCTGCTCAAGGCGGCGCTGAGGCAGAGGCCTGATTACGTAATAGTGGGGGAGGTCAGAGGTGCAGAAGCCAGTGTGATGTTCCAGGGGATGGCGACAGGACACCCAGCACTCGCCACCATCCATGCATCTTCCCTGCAAAACCTCGTAGACCGCCTGACTACGGCCCCGATCAACCTCAGCCCTGCGCTTTTGGAAAACCTGGACATTATTGTTTTTCTGGAAAAAAGCAAGATTAAAGGCCGTTTTGTAAGGCGGATCCGCGAAATCGACGAAACCATGGGCGTCAATGTCAAAGCTCAAAAAATACTGCCCAACAAAATGTTTGAATGGAATCCTGTCACGGACGAAATTGCAATGACGGGCAAAAGCATTGTGCTGCAGAAAATTGCAGAATTCCGGGGCATCAAGTATGAGACCATCATGAAAGAACTGAAACGCCGTGCATTGTTCCTTGAGTGGCTGGGGATGAACAAGGTTACGAACTTCCGGCAATTCAGCCAGTGGATTCGTGCATACTATTCCGACCCGGAAAAAGTTATGGAAAAGGTGATGAAGGATGTCCAAAGAAAAGTGGGACAGGAAACTAAAAAAGACGGCGCTTAAGTATTTTGGAAAACTGGCCGACGACATGGGCATCAGTGAACAAATGAAGCTCAATATGAAGCAGGCCAACCTGACATTCACTGGTGAAGAATATTCAAGCTTGCTTTTGATGGGTTCGCTGATTATTCCGATTTTCATTACCTTCCCACTGGCATTGTTGAGTCTGTTGCTGGGAGCATCCCCCCTGCTCTCGCTGATGATTTTAATATTCGGAACAGTGATAGTCGCACTCATAATATTCACAATCGGGTATATGTATCCCAGTGCAAAAGTTTCCGAAATAAAAAAGAACATAACCAACAATCTTCCATTTGCAACCATTTACATGGCAACCCTGGCAAACTCGGGCATGAACCCGAGCCAGATGTTTGAAGTGCTTTCGCATTTTGAAGAATTCGGCTATGTCTCAAAAGAAGCTTCGCGCATTACCCGGGATGTCAACCTCATGGGGACTGACATCGCAACGGCCATAGAAAGGGCGGCCGAAAGAACCCCCAGTACCGCGTTCAGAGAGCTTTTGTGGGGCATGAGAAGCACGCTTACCAGCGGAGGGGATATCCGCAGTTTTTTAGTGGAAAAATCGCACAGCTCCATGGCAGACTACCGGAGGTTTCTTGATAAATTTGTAGACCAGCTTTCAATTCTGATTGAGATTTATATCACAGCGGTCATTGTAGGCTCCATTTTCTTCATAATAATGGGGATTATCATGGGGCTGATGGGAGGGGGCGAAACTCTTTCGCTTGTACGTTTGGTAATATATTTCGGGATTCCTGTAATATCGGTGATGTTCATGATACTAATATCGGGGTTGAGTCCGGAGTGAATAAAAATGGAAATAAGTAAAATGCTGCAAGTGTCAATCGGAATTTCCGGGATTTCCATTATTCTGATCCTGGCACTGAATGGTTTTGATTTTAATGTATCTCTCCCTTTTCTTCCAATTTCGATAATTGTTGGATTCACTCCGTACTTCATTTACAGGTATATTCGGTACAACAAAGTAAAAATGATGGAAAGCTCTTTTCCGGATTTCCTGCGAATGCTTTCTGAATCACAAAAATCCGGAATCAACCTTCCACAAGCTACAGTGAATGCCAGCAAAATGGATTACGGGCCGCTGAACGAAGAAATCAAAAAAATGTCTTCGCAGATAAGCTGGGGGATTCCGTTCCCAAAAGTCCTGAAGATGTTTTCAGACCGAGTCCAGGATTCAAAGTTTCTAAGAAGAAGCATTGCAATCATCCTTGAATCGTTCCGAAGCGGGGGGGATGTTGCAGAAGTGATGAACAGCGTGGCAGACAGTTCGAGGCTGATCAAGGATCTTGAGGCAGACAGGACCAGCAAATTCAACCAGCAACTGGTGATAATGTATGCAATTTACCTCATTTTCATAGTAATTATTATCGCACTCAACCGCATACTCCTGCCCATGTTTTCATTGTCCGGCAGCCAGGACATCGGAGGTGTGGGCATCACAATGGGCAGCCTTGATGCCAATGTCTACCGCACATTATTCTTCCACATGATAATAATGCAGGCGATATTTTCCGGTCTGCTGGCAGGTTTGGTGGGTGAAGGGTCCCTCATCGCCGGCTTCAAGCATTTGATGGTCATGCTGACAGTCGGGACTCTCGCATTCGCTCTTTTCATACCGACCCAACAGCTGACGATTATTGTCGAAGAACCATATGAAGTATTCCAAGCGGGGACATTGCTGGACCTGACAGGAACAGTTTTGGATAATGAGAAGCTGCCTCTTAAGGATGCGGAAATTCGGATCATCATCAATGATGCAACATATGTTACCCTGACCGACAATGTTGGAATGTTCTACCAAAAAATCATACTCCCAACCCGTCCCGGAAAATACAAAATTGAAGTTGAAGCAACATCAGGCAGAGACAAAGGAAAAACTTCAATAGAGGTGACGGTCGGATGAAGTTGCTCAGGGGCATTGCAATCGCGGGTTTGGTTTTAATTGCGGTTTTTGCAGTGTGCGGTGACAAAATTTGTGAAAGCCATGAATACAAAAATTGCAGGGATTGCGCAATGACGCAACCAAATTTTGCCTGCGATTCCTATCCCGATGCCCAAACATCCCGGGACCCCGACTGTGAAAATATTGGGGGGTGCTACGGACCGCAGAGCGACATGTACCTGTACAGCAACGGAAGAGGTGCAAGTTGCTGGCCGGGGAAGTGCAGCGGAGGGTCGTGCGACTCCACATGCACTGCAAATTCGGATTGCACAAGCGGGTTCTGCATAAACGGCTCCTGCAATGCGCTTTGCCTGCAGGACCCCAAGGAAACCGCATTAAACTGCACACAATCCGGGGCATACACAATAACACCCCTAAAATCCACAATATATACAGGAACGCCAACATATGTTGTTTTCAATATTTCCGGCTCCGGATCAGCAACGGTCCAAGCCCGCGGGCCGTGTGATTTGGAATACCCGACAACAGTCGATTTGACCTTCAGCAGTGCTCCCGTAATTGTTGAAATCAGCAACTGCAGTTTTACAGGCGTGAGCTCCATCCGCTTGAACACCAGCGATTCGAGCGGAGTTGTTCACTTTCTGTCTTTTCCAACATTGAGGTACAGCACAGGTGAAATTCCGGCAAGAACAGTCGGACAGATTTCGTTGGCGAATAGAATGGCCGGCTCCCCGGTGGAGGTGACAGTTTGGGTGGGATAAAGGGGCAATCTTCCGCGGACTATATTTCATCCGCATTCATTTTTTCGCTTGCAGTGCTGTTCACTTTCGTTGAAATTACTTCAACATACTACTCACGATCCTGGGAAATGACAGCTGCAAATTCCAAAATGGATGCTGAAAAATTTGCATACTATTTGGTAAAAAATTCAGGAAACTGGTCTTCAAACCCTTTTAATTCAACATCGATTGCCTTCGGAGGAGACACCATAAACGAAACCCGTCTCCAATACTTCATGGGAATGCCGTATCAGACTGCACAAAATAAAACCCGCATGAAAAAAAACTTCATGGTTGAGGTCCGGACGCTCCCTTCAATCGGGGTAATGTCCGACATTTCTGAGTTTTACTGCAACAGTTCAACAGTGGATATCAATTTGGCCACCACCGTAAATTCAACACTGTCCCTGGTGATCATTGGAGGCGATTATCCCAACAGGACCATGTATGTGTCCACGACAATTGGAGAATTCCATAGTTTTTCAGACATCCTGCCGATAGGGCCTTTTAACCTCAAAGCCCTGGCATACAGCGGGGACACTTATGGGACCTATGAGGCGACATTCAGGGTGATTGATTGCTGAAAAGCACGGAAGCGGTGGTCGCGGGAATGCTGGTTTTAGGCGTAATTATCGCACTTTTCAATGTGCCGAAAATCAAAACAAACGACCCTGTTGAAAGCTACATAACCTCCGTCCTGGATGCATACCAAGACATCATAGAAGCTTTGGTTACTACTGACCCTTATGCCCTGCGCCTTATCCTGGAATCGGTCCTCCCCTTAGGGTACAATTCGCGAATCAAAATAAATTATTTCACTTCACTGTACGCAATAACAGGAACAAGTGAATCGGTCCCTTATGAAACCTACCTGGTGCTTCCTACTGAAGTGAAAACAAGCCTTTCGGATTATGGAATTGAAAGCAACTGGTATTGCTCAGTATTCACAATTAAAAACTCAGGGGATTCTGACTTAAAAAATCAAACGATGGATTTGAGTGTTTCCATTGTTCCGCCGGACATAGATGCAGATGGAATTAATGAGCCTGTTGACCTGAGCTCCATCCAAGCATTCACAAATGAAGGAAAAATTGAAACTCAAATAAAAAGTTATGAATACAAAGGGGATAAGTTTGTAGTGGTGATTCATGCAGACGTTGGAGAAATTAAAGCAGGGGAGGCTAAGAATCTGTATGTATATTATTTGGTGGGGGATGATTATGAATAAACATACCATTTTGCTGCTGCTGGTTTTTTTGATTGCTTTAGCCCCAGCAAAGGCAGCTGAAGTGGGTTGGCTGTCGGATTGGTCTTACCGTATCAGGATCGGGGTTGAAAATAATGTGCCTGAAACTTTAGTAAACCACCAAATTAAAGTCACAATAAACACCAAAACGCTCATCAGCAATAAAAAAATGCGCGGCGACTGCGGAGATGCCAGGTTTACCGACAGCGACGGAACGACCACCATCAGCTATTGGCTGGAAAGAGGGTGCAATGAAACTGCAACAATTTTTTGGGTCGAAATCCCCACGTTGGTTGCCTCTGAAACAAAAAATATTTATTTCTATTATGGGGCGCCAACAAAAACTTCGACCAGCTCCGGCTCCGCAACCTTCAAATTATTCGATGATTTTAACAGCAACTCCATCGGCACCACGTGGCAAATTTACGACGGGTCATATTTAAAGAACAGTGCCAGCGGATATGCTTTCATAAACATAGTAAATTCAAGTGCAGTTTTGCAAAGCGTATCAAATTATAATTTTGTTACAAAAACGTTCAAAACAAGCCGGCCGGCAATTATTGAAATGAAAACTTTGCTTTATGATGCCTTGGACCCCAACGATGGAAAAACATTCACCATTTTATTTTATGACCCAGAAACCAATATGGACCCGGACAGGAACTCATATCAAGTATTCACAAACAGCACAGGAAACAGCATATTGAACTCCAGCTCAAGCACAAGCCAAACATATGGAATAACCGATTCATATTCGGTGTCAGAAAACGTGTGGTACATTCAACGGATGACTGCTGACGAAACCAACATCACTTCTCAACTCATGGATACCAGCTATAATGAACTAAGTTTCAAGACCATTGCTAATTCAGACTGGGACAGTAAAAGAATAGGCATGGACCACTATAATAACGGAACATCGGGGAATATCATGTTTGTTGACTGGATAAGAGTGAGATCATATGTAAATACCAGCCCGACCATCAATACATATGCCGAGTCTGAAAAACCCCCCCTGAGCTATTCGTTTCAAGGTTCTAAGGCCTCAAACATGAGGACTTTGATTTTCATTCCTTCTTCCGAAAAAAATCCGGTAAAGCTGGAATTGGAACCGGCAACCCAATGCAGTGCAATTTCAAGCAATTCAGCAACTCTGAGCTTCGGCACTCTGAGCTTCAACTCCTCGGGGTATTCAATCAATGGAAGTTTCAGATGGATAAACGCCACGAATGTTACATACTCGGAAAATTGTGAACGAATCTCACTCCGATTCAACAATGAAATTGCAAACACCAAAACGTGGCACATCGTTCAGGTGTTTAAGGACTACCCATTAGTAAAACACATCATTTTCGTTCACACACAAGACGACATAAATGAGTTTAATGAAACAATGTATTTAGATGACACCTGCGCTTCATTTGTGAATTCTACAGGGGAACATTCGTGCATCAACATCATGCACTCGCCATCAGGGTATATTGAAACAAACAATGTTGCATACTGCAACGTTCATTGGGCCAACAATATTGATTTCAATTTAACAGAAGTCGTTTCAGTCAGCAATGGATATGGAAAATCAGTATTTTGGGAAGCTTTAGATAAAAATTGTGAACCGTTCCTAAAAACTTTTGAATTGATATGTGGTGTAGATTTCCAAAATTGCTCCGTATCCTCTTCAACTCCCATCAGGGTGCCGTTCTACAATGATGCAAGCCTTCAAAAACCGCTTGGGAAAATCAAAATCACCGGTGCCGATTTCACCAAAAAAGTGAATGGGAAATCAATATCTGGTGAATTAATAGATACAAGATTCATCAGCCATGGAGTTAATTATGTAGAGGTTGAAGGTTCTGGAAATGTCTCAAAAATAGAGATTGTCCTCAGCAACCCGTACACCGCAACTTCATTTTTTGATGAAAAGCCTGATATTTACATTCTGACTGTAAAAGGCCCATTGGAAGGTGTTTCAGCAAATATTGAAGGCATTCCTGTAACGGACAAAATCCTGAAATTCAGGAACCTGGATGGAAAAACACATATGGATTTGGGAATCGGAGCGAGCACAGTTGACATTGATATTTTTAAAACCAAAAGGGACTGGGAGTTTGAGAACAGCAAACTTTACCAATCATCGGGCACCTTGAAGAAAGCGACGGGCAACTACCTTCCTCTTTCCGGAGCGAAGGATATCCTCCCTCCGCAACTGCCCCCCACCCACAAAATCTATTCGGCAAGCAGGATATTCTACTCAAACAACATAATTGCAGAATTGGTGATGACAACATGGCGCGCAGTATGAAAGGTCAATTTTACGTGGTATCGAGCTTTATGATAGTCGCATACCTTTACTTTTTAATTCAGTTGTTTACTGCTGTCCAAACAAACGCGGAAGTCCCAAGGATTTCAACCGGAGAAGATATCCGAGACGTAATTAGCGAAATTGTGAATGAAGGCGAAACGGGAATTGTCGAGAAACTTGATGAACTTCAAAACGCATTAAGCTTCAGGAGGGAATCAATTTATCTCAAATGCGTCTCTTACGCAGACCAAACGGAACGATGCGACCTTCCTTTTGCATATTGGGCATGCGGAATGAATGTTTCAATTGCTTCCAGCACTTATGGAAAAGGAAAAGTTCAGTTGGACGAGTTCATCCAATCACGGTACGATTTCTGGAGAAACGAATCAAGAGTCCCTATATTTGTTGACGGAAATAGCAGCGGAAATCTAAAAAAAATAACAATAACGGCCCCTTTTCAGGGGGCGATTTATGACGGCCACAGAATACTGAAAAGCAGTTGGAGCGGAAATTCCGTTTCATTCCGATTTAATGTCCGCAGGGATCCGGGATATGTTTACCTGTATGATGTGTCCGCAGGCAACGAGAATTTATTTGAGGATATCGGCATCCTGAATGACGGTTCGTACGACGCCTCAATCCTCGCAAAACACCTGCAGTCTGACAATCCGCAAAACCTCAGTTTTTCGGATCTGGAAAGCTTGTGGGGGAATGCGGGGCCTTCACTTTTATTCATCCCTTCAGGAGAGTATCCAACAGCCTATGGAGGCGAACTGCTGGATTACGTTAGATACGGAGGCACACTTATTTCACCATATGGTTTGTGCAACAAAACAAGCCAAACGTGTTTGGCAGGCGACATTTATGCCTTGACCCAAACACATGGACTTCAAGGAGTGGGGGACGGCGCCTCCCTTGAAGATACCAACTCACTTTATTTCACAACACAGGCAACTGCATGGATGGCTTCAAATACAACATCGGTTGTGAACGAAAGTTCTGTTGGGCTGGGACCGATTCCATACGGAGAAGGTTGGATTGTATTTGTTGGCAACGAAAGCATGCTGTCCACTTGGTCTGATTTGGATGATTTTCTGGATCTTTTGAAATCCTGGGCGATGCCTGCAAACTCAATAACAAAAGCCGCGTGCCCTGTGCAGAATGCTTAAATGTCATATAAACATGGAATAATGTGGTGGATGCAACACTCATACTTGATGCTTTCAAAAAACATGAAAGCGCACACCTGAGAAAATTAAGCGATCACCTGCTTGCAGATGGAGCGTTGGAAGACAACGCCACATCCATACGCCTTTCGATTATTGCCCATGCATTATCCAAAATCCTGGAAAAACCGTATTATACTCGAAAGAAAAGTGAATGGGAGCGCTTCATAAAAAAAGTGGAAGAGGGGTTGACGGCAGTTGCTGAAAATCGGGGCGGGCTCGATAAAATTGAAGCTGCAATAATTGAGTTGGATGAATGCTTTGGACGATATACGGATAATGTCCTGCATCGTTCCAAAATCAGAAAAGGTTCAAATCTTTATGCATGGGGCATTACATTGACATATGCAGCAAAACTGGTCGGTGTTGAAGAAAGTGAAATTCTAACTCAATCCGCTCAAACAAAAATGGTGGATGAAGAGGGAGTTACAATTACCGCAGAAAGCCGATTAAAAAATCTGGAGGCGCTACTATGAATCGTATTGCGTGCGATGCATCAAGCATCATAACCCTGAGCTCAAATTGCTTATTGTGGATCCTGAAGCGATTTGAAAATATTGAGTTCATAATGCCTCCTTATGTAAAAAAGGAGTCTGTCGACATCCCAATTTCCAGCAAAAGGCATGGTTTCGACGCTATGAGGAACGGCAATTACATCAACAGTGCATTAAAAGTCCTAGATACTGACATCGAGCTGAGGGACAAATTGCTGAATTTGGCAAATTCAATCTTCACATCAAAGAACCATAATTTCAAGATAGTCCACCGTGGCGAAATTGACATGATTGCAGTAGCCAAGAAACACGGCATCGAAACCCTGCTTGTTGATGAAAAAAACACGCGACTGCTGATTGAAGATGTACCGCGCTTAAAGCGGATGATAGAGCATCGAACAGGGAGAAAAATAGAAATCAATCAAAAGGTAAGGGAAACATTAGCAAATGAGCTCAAAGGTTTGAAGATAATAAGGAGCAGTGAACTTGTAGCTGAAGCTGTGAAAATGGGCGTGATTGACTGGCCATATTCAAAAAGACAACTGCTTCGCAGTGCACTATATGCTCTTAAATTCAAAGGGTGTGCAATAACCGAAGGTGAAATTGTCGAACTTGTGAATATGGTGGCGCCAGTTAAGGGTGAGTGAATGGATATACTACTTGGGGCAGTGATTTCCTTGGGCATCGGCGGACTTGTTGGACTGGAGCGCGAATGGAGAAGAAAATTGGCGGGCATCAGGACTTTCATGATCACCAGTCTGCTGGGGTTTCTTTCATTCTACACGACGTTCATTTCTCCCTTGATTGTTCCTGTTTCACTTTGTGCTGTCATGATAATGGCGCTTCGGCAAGGGGATCATTTTGAAACTTCAACGTATATTGCTTCATTGGTGATATTTTTACTGGGAGGGTTGGTTGCAAACGATATGGCAGCATATGCAGCCAGCATCTCATTAATCATGATGGGCCTTCTGGCATTCCGGGATACGCTCCACCATTTTGCATACAGCTTCAGCGAAAGGGAAATTTTGGATACTGTAAAAATGGGGGCGCTCATCCTTGTAATCCTCCCCTTGCTGCCAAATAAATACATCGACCCCTGGGGGCTCATAAATCCCTTCCAAATCTGGTTGATGCTTGTTGCAATCCTGGGTTTAAGTTTCACCGGCTATATGCTTATTAAATTCATTGGGCCACGGGCAGGTTTGACGCTCACTGCTTTGCTCGGAGGTTTTGCAAGTTCAACTGCCCTGACGTTCCAAATGATGTCATTGGACAAAAAACATGAAAGCAGGCTGACAAGTGCAGCAGCATTTCTCGGGAGCTCGACTATGTTTCTGAAGGTTCCTTTGCTTTTAATGATGTTCAATCGTTCACTCGCATTGGCTGTTGCACCAAAAATGTTTGCTATTTTCTTGATAGGGACTCTTGTCTCCTACTGGATTATCAAAAACAAAAAAGGGAAAAGAAAAATAAAAATCAAGAATCCTCTTGACTTTTCCACAGCCGTCAAATTCGTGGTGTTCTTTTTGGGGGTGACTTTGCTGGTCTATGCTGGCAGGACATTCTACGGAGCCATGGGGGGATACATAGCTTCGTTCGTGGGCGGACTCTCAGACATAGAGCCGGTTGCACTTGCAGCTTTCAACTCGCTGGCTTCCGGCTCAATTGCACTTGATGTTGCAACCAACATGGTTATGCTGGGGGCTTTCGCGAATTCACTGACAAAAGCCGGCCTGATGATTTTCCGCGGGAAATCCTTTTCCAAAAAACTCGGCCTGCTGCTAATCGCCCTCTGTCTCGTCCTCTTCCTTCCCATATAGGGATTCAACACTTTTCAGGGATTCCACAAGAGCCT
>CAZJUS010000012.1:0-21289 GCA_964549355.1 Candidatus Undinarchaeota archaeon
TAGCTAAAGGGGCTTCAGACATAATTGTTGCCGACGACGACTTTTCAACTTTGGTCGAGGCCATCAAGATGGGGAGGACCATCTATTCAAATATACAAAAATTCACCGCCTTCCTGCTCAGCTGGAATCTAGGGGTCACCGGCTTGATTCTGCTGAGCGTTCTTGCTTTCGGGGGCGGTGCAGCCGTCCTCCTTCCTCTGCAGATTTTGTTTTTGAATGTAGTCCTTGAAGATCTACCTGCCATCGCTTTGGGGCTGGACACGCCCGAAAAGGATGTCATGAATCTGCCCCCGCGGAATCCAAGAAGCAGGTTCCTCCCAAAAAAAATATGGGTCCTGATTGTGGGATTCGGAAGCTATATGTGCCTGATGAGCCTGGCAGTCTTCCTGCTGTACGCCCACAGCCTGGAGCTGGCCAGGACCATGGCCTTTGTTGTCTTCTCCTTGTTTGTGATTTTCAATGTTTTCAATTTCAGGTCGCTCCACAAGTCCACCCTGTTCACTGCCCTGCGGAAAAACCCGATGCTGCTGGGCGCCATCGCGGCATCCTTCGGCCTGACTCTCCTGGCAATGTATACCCCCGGCGGAGCGAGCGTCTTCAAATTCGTGCCCATCAGCATGGACCAGTGGATTTTTGCGGGCCTGGTGGCATTCTCCATCCTCCCCATGGGCGAACTGCTCAAAAAAAGCATATTTAGCTCCAGCGGTGTAAAACAAGTATGAAACTGAAAATGCTATTCGCAGTTTTTGTAATGCTGGCAGTGGGCTTCGCCCCGAATACGGGCCTGACTGTTGCCGGCGTAGCAAATTCTGCGGGGGACAATATTACCGTTGATGCGACTATGAACTATAGTGGAGGTGCCGTCTCTGCAGTCTTGGAGCCGGTTGTTGTATCTGCACCTGCTGAAAGCAGGTTTGGAGCCTGTGAAATCACAGCGGACAGTGCGGACGGCTACACACTGCTCAAAGCAGTCTGCGGGCTGACGCTCCCAACACCGTGCCACAAGATTTCATACGGCTGGCTGCCGACCAGGGAAGCCGACAGCTACAAGTTCAAGATTGTGATTGAACAGCAACCGGTTGCTTGTGTCGAGGCCACCAAGGAAACCACCATCACAGATTCAGTGAAAGTCAGGGAAGCAGCATCGGCCACTTATGAAATAGAATACAGGCCGGCAGTAACAACAACAGCAACATCCGTTCAAAGCCGGGAAAGAATGGTGGAGGCCCCGAAATCATCCGCAGCACTTTGTGCGAACGACCGGATCCGGCTGGAATCTGAACTTCGAACTCTTTACTTGAAGCTCGAACGGCTCAGAAGCATGGGCGACCAGACTGCAGCTGAAGAAATCCAAAACATGATTCGGGACTTCAAGCAGAAGCTTGATGAAATGCCTTCAGTTTCCGACTGCGCCAAGCTGGCATCCGGAGTCGAAACCCCTCTTGCAACAAAAGTGCAGGACAAAATAGACCGGATAAAGGATATGGAGCTGAAGCTGAGGCTGGTGAACCCCTGCTCAAAGCTGCAGTACCTTGATGAAAAAATAGAGGAGCTGAAACTTGCCCTGGATGAGGAATCCGGCAGCGACGCGGAAGCCGTCAAGGAAAAGCTCGGAGCCCTCCTGGACATAAGGGAGAAAACAAGCTCCGCATGTGAATCAGCAAAACTGAATGAGGCATGCGTTGCTGCTTTCAAGCTGAGGTCCAAACTCTCCGACATAAAGGAAAGAATCCAGGATGGAAGCATCAGCGACGAAATCAGCAGAAAAGCCGTTGCAGACATGGTGGGCAATTACGCCAGGTACCAGGAGAAGTGCTTCACATCGCTCTTGAACGACATGGACGAACACCCGTGCATCACTGCACAGCTTCTCAGGATTCAGGTGGCCAAAATGTCTGACGACAACGAAGGTGCAGACGTAATTCCGCTGCTCTATGAGAAAGTCAAGCATTATGAGAATAAATGCAGGGCCAAGAATACAGAGTGGATGAAGGAAACAGCAAAGAACTTCGGCGAACAGAAGAAGGAGATAGCACTGCGCGTCGGCGAACTTGAGCTCCAGAAGCAGCTCGTTGCCATGGACGAAACCTTGAGTGATGAGGAGAAAACCCGGCAGATGGGCCGAATTGAGCTGAAGAAAAAAGAGCTCATAATTGATGCCCTCCGGACGCTCAAGCAGGCCAGAGTCTCTGCAACAGTGAGGACCAAGTTCAGGCCGAACATGGTGGACATCGAGGGGCAGGAGGAAAAGGTCGACAACGTAAGCATAGAACTTCCGACATCGGAGGATGATGCAGAAGGGACAGGGTTGGTGGCCCGCATCCGGAAGGACAGGGTTGACCTGGTCGGCAGGAAGGCGGTCGTCAGAGTCAGGAACCAGCTGGAGTTTGAAAACGGCGTCCTGAAATTCGGCAACAAGGAAATCATCCTGCCCGACGAGATGATGGACAAAATCCGGGCTTATGTCGGCGACCTTGAGCTCGTGGACAAAAACGGCACAGCGTTCTACAATGGGACAGTGAAGAAGAAGGTCCGCCTTTTTGCAATAATCCCCATAAGCATGAATGCGGATGTGGAAATGAATGCAGAAACCGGCGACACCACAAGGCTCAGACAGCCCTGGTGGGCGGTGTTTACAGTAGGATGATGCCCTGACGGGCATCTGTTTTATTTTTTTTAAAATTCCAGCTTGGGCTCAAAACTGCTCAGCCGGCTTGTGCCAAAAAAAGCGCTCATCTCATCGATGTGGACGCCCCCGTGCGCCGAGCAGTAGGCCTGGTGCTCTGAGACATAGGGCACCAGCTCGGAATCGGCCAAGAAGAACAAATCGGTCATCCGCTCCCTGCTTTCGCTCCAGACCTGCTTGCCCATCAATCCGCTGTCGAGCAGCTCCTGCCCATCAAAAACATAGCCGAACCTGGAGTATGCCCGGATTATCTTTTCATAGTATTTTGCCTTTGGAGAAATCATAATGTGCCGGGAGCCCCCCATGTTCTCCTGCCTGAACCAAGAGGGGCGGACCTTGACGGGGCGGTACTGGATTCCCACATGCCCGTGGTCCGAGGCCAGCACCACCAAAGTTTTATCGGCGTTCCTGGAGGCCTTCAGCTTTTCAACCAGGCGCAGCTTGAGCGCAAGTTCGGTTTGGTAGGCAATTTTGCATCGGGAGCTGTGGAGCAAATCATCAGGAGTTGGAAAATAAACAAACGAAAACCCTCTGCCTTTTTTTGAAAGAAACTTTTGGAGGTTCCGGAAGACCTGGCCATGATTCACAAAAGGTACAAGTCTTCCTGAGCCGGTTATCATTTCAGTGAAAGGCCCCGACGCAAAAGAAAAACTAATATGATGTTCACTGTGAATTCCAAACTCCTGGAGGCGGTCAAAAAGAGTAGGATACGGCATTACTTCTTCCGGAGAAACCTCATATGCAAATCCAAAGGGGTCTGTGAAATCCACCGGGCGGAAAATTCCATGCCCTGGAAGCGGAAACTGAAAGCCAAGTATGCCGTGTTCAGCAGGCTTCAAACCTGTCAGTATCGTCGTGAGGATGGAAGGCGTGGAGCTTGGGATGGCTGAACCGAGTTCTTGGGTTTGGAGCCCCATTTTGCCAAGCAGTTTTCTATCGGCGAGGTTTTTATAGCCCAAACCGTCCATCAAAATCAGGATTATTTTTTCGTAGACCCCTTCGATTAATCTGCCTTTTCCATGCCCAAATCCGGACAAAATCTCCCGGGGGATCTCAGAAACGTCATGGCGGAAGCTCGGAATTTCCACAGTTTTCCCCGCCAAATCCTTCATATTCTGGGGAGGGGAGGCGCCTTTAAAACCTTGGTTTTGCCAACTGCAAGTGGTTCCGTTAAACTTTAAAAGGGGAGCAGAAGCCATTACCATGGTCAAATCCTCTGAAGACGAAGAGTTTGAAAATGGGGAGCCGGAAAGGTTTGAAAGCTTCAATGATTCGGAAAACGACACTTCGGATTTCATGAAGGGCATGGAAGAAGCAGAGGAGCCGGGCGCCGCCCGATGGGACGACGAAGACGAAGAAGACGAGTTCGGCAGGGAATTCGGAGACACCCTGGATGACGAATTTTAGGCTTCCATTTTATTTTTAAGCCTCCGCACATAGGGGGTACTGCCTGTGAAGAGATTGGCTTGACGCTGACTGTGATGAGAAGGAGGTGATATCTGAGGCACTAAAATTCAATCCGTTCCACGCTCAGCAATTTTCTTTTCAATAAATTCCCGGTATTTTGGGATTCCCATCCTTTCCTCCCAGAAGAGCGTTTTTCCTTCCAAGAGCTGTTTGATCTGGAGCCTCTCCAGATAGTTTCCCGTCATGAAATAAACGACGTGCCTTCTCGCAGTCCGGTTCTCTGCCTCAAGGGTGAAAGTGTCGATGCGCACCCCTCCGCGGGGATTCAGTTCTCCGGAGAGGGACCTGCCGTATGTCGTTTCGGCCTGAATCGGGGGAGTGATTACATACAGCTCATTGTTTGCAACACCGCACTGCCCCCAATGCGAATCCCCCTGGATTGCAATGTCGCACGGGGGGTTGTTCCTGCAATACTCAATGAAATCGAAGAGAGGGTCTTTGGTCCTCTTGACCGCCCGATGGTGGAGTTCAATGATGAGTTTTTGGCTATTGCCTGGCAAACTTCCAAATTCAATGGTGCCAGCACCGGTCTCCCCGCCGGGGATTACATAGAGCTCCCCGCCACTCTGCAAATAAGCGTCCCGGAACCAGCGCTCAAGGGTCCTTGCCTCATCCTCATTGAAATTGGAACTCTTGTTGGTGTGGTTCCCCGACACCAATGCCAAAGAGCCCCCCCGCCGGCCGTATTCCTTCAGCGGGCCCCCGATGAACCTCTCGGCATCGTCCTTCTGCTTTTCGATGTCATTGGTCCCTGCCAGATAGTTGGCCCGCATATTCGTTCCGCGGATATGCCTCAGCTCATAAGGGGTCGGAGTTTCATCGACTCTTGCAATTGGGGGGAGGTGGTTTCCCTGCCACATGTCCCCTGTTTTTATCCTCAGGTGTATCGGGCGCTCAGTGTATAAACTGTCGATGGCGTACTGGCCGAGGACCTGGGCAATTTCAATACTCAGCATTTCTTGGAGGTCCTCTTCGAGCGTCCTCTTCGTGCCATGCGGGGTTCCGGTATGCTCATCCCCGTCCGCCATCAAAGAAACCAAGTGCTCCTTTGAATCTGGATGCTTGGCTTTCAACAGCAGGTAATCGGTGGTTATGACTTCATGGCCCACAAAGCCGTCCGGGCCGATGTGGAGAATTGTCGCCCCGCCCTGGTAGGGGCCTTTCTTCATGGTCTTTACCTCGCGGGCTTCGTAACATTTCTCCACCAAAGAATCAAGGAACTCGGTGGTGTGTTTTACGAGCCGGGGTATAATTAAAATGCACTTCTCTCCCTTGGAAATTCCATCATGGGCGGTAATCTGGTAGAATCTTCCTCCCCCCCTGTGGGGCCCCATGTCCACAAAATATTTCATCGGGTCCTTCTCGCCTTTGGATTTGTTCAGCTTCAGGCGGTCCATGACAAATTCCACTATCCTCGGCACAATGAGCTTCAGTGAACGCTTGGAAATAATCCCATTGAAGTTGTTGGACACAAACAACCCGTCTTCTTCATCAAGGTAAGCATCATAAATCTCATAAGTCAGGTCGATGCCTTTTGGAAACGCGCCCTCCACCAGGTCCTTGTAGACTTTCCGTACAATCTGGTCTCCCGCCATGTCCAGGATTTTGACATCCACCGGGACGCGCCCATAAATCTTTTGCTCCAATGCTGTTTTTATTTTGCAGTGCAGGTCATAAATTGTTTCGATTTTCCCTTTCAGATAATCCACGGGGGGAAGCTTTTCCCCATTGGTTTCGGAAGCTCCATTCAAGAGGTCCCTCAGGGCATCCAGAGTCTCGTTGATCTTGCTGAAGTCAAAAGCCTCATAATCTTTTCTTCCTTCTTTTTTGAGGGTCGTGACGAGCGACTTGGCGTCTTTTACTTTTTTTACACCGCCCTTCTTCCTAAGGTCACTCAGGACATCATCGTCAAGCGAATAGAACCAAAGTTCATTTTTTTCGTGTGTGAGCCTGTCTGAAATCTTCTTCACTGTGAGTTGCTTTTTTTCAATTTCCTTGATTTTTCTGTTGATGTTTCTGAAGTCATTTTCACTTGGGAGGTAAACAACTTCAACCCCCTTCAGGACAGGGACCAGCTTCTTGAATTCTCTTTTGGCAATCCTCCGGACATCTTCAAGGTGCCGGACATAATCCCTGTCGCCGATATTCTTGAAAGTGCCGTTGTAATACTTGTCATTCACCCCTCCTTCCCCCTTGAAATTGGGTTTATCAAGGATTCGCACGGCTTCCTTTTGCTCCTTGGTGTTTACATTGCCCATGTTCGGGAAAATGCCACTCATGATGACCTTATCGACAGGATTCTCCTTCAAATACTCCACCAGCCCGTCCATGATTTCAGGATCATAGAAATAAGTCCCAATCCCGGGGGTGAAGTTTACGAAAAGGATTTTCTTGGTGTCCAACTCGTCGGGGAGGACCTCTTTTGCCCACTCTTTCAGAGTCTCTCTGGAAAAATGCTCATCAGTAACTTGAACAGGCATAGAATTTATGGACTGGGGATATTTATGCAATTCTTAAAATCAAAAACATGCATTCCACTACATATTATCCGGGTCCGCAGGAGCTTCGCTCCGGCTCAGCCATTTCTCCTCAGAAAGCACCTTTTCCTTGGGCAGGCTGATAATCCGGCTCATGCCCCTCCGCATATAGACCCCGATGATCTGGTCTGCAACCTTGACTATATGGTCGTTGTGGGTCACAATCAAAACCTGGGCGCCTCTCGCCATATCCTTGAGCAGATTGGCGAATTTCTCACTGTTGTGCTTGTCCAATGCAGCTTCGACCTCATCAAAAATATAGAGGGGGGAGGGTTTGAAATACTGGATTGCAAAGATAAATGCCAGTGCAGCCAGTGTTTTTTGCCCGCCGGACAGCGCATCCACAGACAAATCGCGGTCGTTCAGGCGGACAGTAATCAGGACTCCGGAAATGCCCTCCTCATCTTTTTCAATTTCCAAATCCGCCTCCCCCTTGAGAACGGTCTTGAAGATTTTTCTGAAGTGGCCACGAATGCCCTCAAAGGTCTCCATGAATTTGGCAACCTTCTGCTGTTCAATTTCATTCATCAATTTTACAATTGCATCTCTCTCCTTGGAAAGCTTTTCGAGTTTGTTCTGGATTTTTTCAACGAGCTCTTTCACTTTTTTGAAATCTTCATGGGCCCGGAAATTCAACTCGCCCAGCGCTTCGCTTTCTTTTATCACCTTCTGCAAAACTGCTCTGGCGTCCTCCACGGGTTTGATGCCTTCAAATTCCTTCTGCCTTTCTTCAGTTTCTCTTGCATCATTTTCAAGCTCCAGGATTGTATTTTCGATAATTTTCAAATTTGCTTTTTCTGAATAAATGCCTTCGCTAAGTTCATTCACTTTATTTTCCAATTTATTTTTCTGCTCAAGCTTTGCTTTAATCTCAGATTCAAGCTTTCCCTTAGCAATGTCATAATCCTTAAACTGCTTCCTGGCTTGAAGCAATTCCTCCTGGAGTTTTTTGGCCTTTGCCCCCTCCTGCCGGATTGCGACTGCAATTTCCTGCAGGAGATTCTGGACTTTCCCGATTTCCGGCAGGATAAGGGTTTCAAGAGTCTCCTTGTTGACCCGCAGTTCTGATTCGGCTGAAATCTTTCTGCTTTCCAGGCGCGTCAACTCGTTGTTTAAATCCTCGAGAACAGAAAAGTTGGGGATGTCGACTTTTTCAACCTTGATGGCTTTGAGCTTTTCCTGCAGGCGGGCCAGTTTTTCTGCGATTTCATTCTGCTTTGCCTGGCGGTGCTTCAGCTCGTCCCTCACTTCTTTTTGGCGCGCCTGGACTGCCTCCAAAACACTGTTGTCAACTGTTTTTTTGAGGTCGGCTTTGAGCTTGAAGGCGGTCTCCCTCAAGGAGTTCAGCTTTTCTTCAGACGCCCGGATTTTATCCGAAACCGCCTTGACTCTCCGCCGGCGATTATCTTCACTTTCAAAATCAAATTTTGACGGCGAACCCACCACTTTCAAGCCGTTCATTTTTGACTTGAGCTCCTGAATGGAAACTTTGTCTGAAACTGCAACAGTCCATAAATTTTCACTTTCAATCAAGGCCTTGAGTTTTGGAAAATCACCGTCCGAAATCCGCGGACTGAAGATGAACGGCGCTACATCCCCCATTTGCTCTTCGCTTAAAGTGTCGCCGAGCAAAAGAAATCCGGACGATTTGGCTTTTTTTGAGCCGGGTGGCATCCCGCTCGACAATAACTTTTCTTTCTCACTTCTTAAACTTTCAACATCATTTTCAAGCGCTTTTATTTCAGCATTCACTTCCCGAAACTTTACTTCGGCACGCTTCTTATTGTCAAACATTTTTTGCCGTTCGGCTTCAAACAAAAGTTTCTTCTGCTTCAGACGGGCAAGTTCGGCCCGGAGGTTCCTGATGAAATTTTCATGGCTTTCCTTTTCAAGCTCAAGTTCACGGATATTCACTAAAATATTGTTTTTTTGTTGCTGGGCTTCTTCAGCCTTCCGTTTTTTTTCGGCGTAATCCTGCCGCAATTTTGAAATCTCAGAAGAAAACTTGGCTTGTTTTTTCTTCAGCTCGGAAATCTGTGAATTCAAAGCTTCAATCTCCGGACCTTGTGTCTGGAGTGCATTTTCAATCTGCTTCTTCCGGTTGAAAAGTGCGTCCAGCTGTTCGTTGAGCGATTTCTGCCGGTTTTGGAGGGTTTCGAGGCTTTTTGCAGACGCATCTGCAGAATTTTCAAGTTTTTCAATCTCAAACCGAAGCTCCTCCACCTTCCTTATCACATCAATTCTTTGGGCCATCCCTTCCGTTTCCATTTCTTCATTGAATTTCTTCAGTTTGGCTTTGCTTTCCGCAAGCTGTTTTTCCAAATTTGCAATTTTTTTCCGGGTGGCTTCTTTTTCAGATTGCTTTTTTTTGAATTTGGCATTGAGCATTTCCTGCTTTTTAAGAAGCAGTCCAAGGTGCGCCCTCTTCTCCAACGCTTTCAATTCGTAAAATCTTTCAACCCGTTCACACTCTTCCTTTAGATTACGATAAACCCTCAATCGCTCATCGTGAACGGCAGTGACTTTTTCAATTTTCATTTCAACCTCATTCAGATCGGTAAGCGCCCGCGTCTTCTTCTTTTCATAAAGTTCAATGCCTGCAATAGTATCAATCAAATGCTTCCTGCCACTCGGGCTCATCTTCACAAATTTGGTAATGTCCCCCTGCTTGACCATATTGTGACCGTCGGAAAAAATATTGAGGGTGGTCAGGGCATCAATAACACTCAGGCGGGTGGTTTTTTTACCGTTGATTCTATAGACGCTGGTGCCGTCGCTGAAGAGCTTCCTGGAAATTTTCAAAACAGGCTCGTCCGATGCCTTCTTTTGGGGGTCGGTGATTTTCAACTCAACAAGGGCCTGGTTGGCGCGGGTGGTTTTTCCAATATACAGCAGTTCTCTGGCCCTTTTGGAGCGCATGCTTGAAAAGCTCAGGCTCCCCATCACAAAACTGATGACGTCGATGATGTTGCTTTTCCCCGAACCGTTCGGGCCGACAATGGCTGTAATGCCTTCATCAAAATTGAAAGTAACGGGATGGGAAAAACTCTTGAATCCCTTGACGCTGACGCTTTCGACTTTTGGAAGTTTCATGTTCTGCCCCGCAATTACTGATTATCTGCCCCTTACTTATTCATTTTGGTGAGTGTAATCACCTGATTCAGCTTGGCCATCACCTTGTCGACAGAAGCCTGAATCTCAGCCTCGGGGTCTTCGGGGCGCCCTTCGAAGGTTATCCGCCTGTTGCCTTCAAGCAGTTCCGCATAAATTTTCTTTCTGCTTTGAAAAATAGTCAGGGTCAGCTTCGGAAATTTAAACACCACGCTTTTCTCAGGCATGCCTTCAAAATTGGATTTCTCGAATCTGATTGCATCGATTACCATAAGAACCATCATCCGCCCAGCATTTAACCCTTATCATTCCCAATGGCCAGCAGGCGGGGCACCCCCTCAATCACAGCGGCCCGGACAACAAAATAGTCTCCGGCAGTTGCAGGGACGCTTCTGAGATTGTGGGTGTATGCACTGCAGTTGTCCAGCAACACCTGCGTGGCCAAGTCTTCCGCCGTTCGAGATTGATTCAGCAATTGCTTTTCATTTTGAATTTCCAAAACGAAAGAATCAACGAGCCAGTGAAAATTCAGCAGGAGCACCACCATGAAAAGCGGCAGGACTAAAAGGTCGAAAAATGCTTTCATTCTACAGCCTCCGGCAGGTCAGATACTCGTATTTTTTTGTGAACGGGTTGAATTTTGCATTGGACAGCCCCTCCAGAACCGCCTCATAATTGCTTGAAAGCCTTCCCGAAAACTCAAAAGGGATTCCAAAAGCGGTTAGCTCCTGGATTAGTGAACGGGTGTGATAAACATCAAGACTGTTGTTGAAGTCTTCAAGCTTTTCATATGCAACGCGAGCCATCCTGCGATACACTGCAAAAAGAATCGAAAAGACGGAGGTCAGAAGCAAAAGCCCCACCAGGAATTCAACAAGCTTCAATCAGCACCCCTCCCTCCACCCGCTCAATGCTCACACATGCTTCTCCTGTGAAGTTCATGATGTCCTGCGGGCACACCCCTCCAATTTCCAAGCTGGACTCGCTGCGGGGGGTCATCAACCGCAGAGGGTCCCCGCAGGACACTGCCAGCCACCTCTTTGGATATGTCCTGAAGTCCAGTTTTATCCGGGTCCCGGGAGGCCTGCGGGCGATAAAATCAATCCACTGTGAAACGCTGTCCGCGGTTTTCTTGTCTGCAGCAGTTTCCAAGCTGGTTTTTATTGAAGAGTACAAAGTGAAGACGCCCAACAGGTAGACCACTGAGATTAAAGTGACCGCCATGAACTCCAAGCTTAATTGGGCCTTCAATTCAACTCCCTGAGATTCTCCACCAGCGCTTCGACAGTTTTCACATGCGAAAGTGCAAGGGGTATGCGTTCACGTTTGGCCAACTCAATTGCCAAAGGATCGGGTGAATGTTCAATTCCGTGGAGGATGACTATGCTCGGCCGAAGGCTTGTCAGCTTTATTGCCAGGATGGGGCTCCTTCCCCGCTTGACATTTGTGAATATCAAAGCTCTTTGGGTTGTAGACCCGTAAATCATTGAAAGCTCAAGAGGGCTCAATTCGAGAATTGCCTTCACACTGTCAACAACAGTATAGCCATAAACTGCATTGTCCGTTGTTTTCTCGCCAACCAGGAATTCACTTTCTGTTGCCTTCATAATCTCTTTAATTTTGCGAGGCTCTGTGAATTCTTTGATTGCATAGATTGCCTCAAAAAATTTAGAACCTTCAATCAACTTTCCATATTCTTTAAGGACGCTCCCGCCGCGCGCATCATCAATTTGAATCAGCCCCTGTATGACCCTTGCAACAAATTTTGTTCCGGGTGATTTCCGGCGTCCAGATTCATAATCAGAAATCACCGACGGGCTGACCCGCAGTTTTCGGGACAGCTCCTTTTGGGAGATGTTGAAGATGTCCCTCCACTTCTTGATCATGACCCCTGGATTTTCGGCCAAAGAAATCTCACCGGCAATGCGGACGGCCAGCTTTTCGTTCTTCACAGACGTCAAATGACGTATTGCTTTTAAAATTTTTTATGCTTTTGTCGGTCTAGACTGCAGTCCGGGGCGCAGCTTTCCGGCACACGCAGAGGAGCCCAACTGCAAAGGTTTTAATAGTTTTGAGCTTTTTGGGTCTTATGAACGAAATCAGGGCGAGGGATATCATGAAATCGCCCCTTGTTACAATCGATTCAAAGGAAACAGTCCTGAAAGTTGCAACTCTGATGAAATCCCACGATATCGGCAGCGTCATAGTTGAAGTCGACGGACGGCTGGCAGGTTTGATAACTGAAAAAGACCTGGTCTGGAGAGTGTTCGCAGAAGAAAAAAACCCAAAAGAGGTGACCGCCGGCGAGATTATGAGTTCGCCGCTGATCTCTGCAGACATCGACGCCACTCTTTCGCAAATGGCAAGAGCTATGGCGAAAAACAAAATAAGAAGGCTCATAATCACCAAGCAGAATGAACCTGTCGGTGTAGTTTCGGAGAGGGACATAGTGAGGGTCGCTCCCGAACAAATCGAGTTGCTGTCGGAATATTTGCGGATACTCAAGTGATACCATGGCGCCCCAACGAATCTGGACATTCACAAACCTCAACTACACATACGAAGGGTACTATGTCACTGATTTTTATCGGACCCTGTACCGTGCCACAGTGGACATGGGGTTCACTGCAACAGAATGGCTCCAGGCCCGGGGCTTCTATGAGGGAGGCACTGAAGCTGTAGTGAGCCGCATCATTGCAACGAGGGAATCCGAAACCAAGTATGTCCTCGATGGCATGACCATAAACGCAAAGCTGGTCTGGAAGAATGTGCCGAAGCCGGGGGCTCCGGAAGGGGCCGAGAATCCGCCGCTGGCCCCAAAAGGCTCTTTCAGCCTCAACGTCAACGGATTCATTGTGCTTGACTATCTGAATGTCTGGGGCAAAAGCCCTATTCTGAAACTCTTCTCAGGCCTCCGCGACAATATAATGAGGAGGAGGATGAAGGGCAATCTCACCATGATAAGCAGAAAAGAAGGCGACCAGCTGATAAAGACGCTCAAAGACTTCGCAAACTTTATCCCGAACATTAAATGAACTTGGAAGCTCAAAAAGGAAGGAGCCTGCCTTAAAACTGAAACAATTATAAATGCAGGCTTTTCCAGCTTAATGGTGAAAAAAATGACCGAAATACCATTGGCACCCATGAAGAGAATAATTAAAAATGCGGGCGCAGCCAGAGTCTCTGAAGATGCTGCTGAAGCACTCAGGGAAGTCCTGGAAGACATTGCCCTCGATCTTGCGAGAAAAGCCGCCCAGCTGTCCAAGCACGCCGGCAGAAAAACCGTCACCAAAGACGACATAAAGCTGGCTGCAAGGGACTGACGCGGAATTTATTTATCTTTTTTTTCAGGAGTATCGCTATACTTTTAATTGTGCAGTTGTAACGCGTGCGTGGATGTGGCAGTTGTTGGGTTTGGGCCTGCAGCCTTGTATGTTGCCGGCAAGCTTGCTGCGGAAGGCTATGACGTTACAGTCCTGGGCAGGCCGTTCGAGGTGTTTCCGGAATTTGTAACTGCGGAGGCCGTGGACGAGTTCCAGATCAAAGATTTTGTTCTGGAGGAAATCAACCGGATTGCAGTCTTCTCAAAAAAATTCAGGCTGGCAGAGAAGGATGTGAAAGGTGCAGTGATTGATTCACAATCGCTGGTCAATGAAATGAAACTGACTGCATCAAAGTATGGAGCGGATATTCTGGCCAATTCGCAGGTTGCTTTCTCAAAGTCCAAAAAAAAGCTCCGGGTCACATGGCTCGGCAGAAGCATCAGCGCCAGCCCGGACGCAGTGGTCATGGAAGCCAGCGAAGGCGCCCCCGTCCCGGTTATTGAAGCCTCCCGGGTTCCTGTCAACAAGGACACTCTGGAGTTCTACCAAAAAAACAGTATGTGGGTCCTGCCGGCAGGGAGAACCGTCCTGATTGAAGGCAGCACTGATTTGTCCTGGCATAAATTCATCAACGCTGCAATCCTCCGGACTGCGCAGATTCACCTGCCCCCCCGAAGGGCTTTGATTGAGGGCAGCCTGCTCAGGGTCGGCAGGGCGGCGGGCCAGGCTTCGGGGCCCGGATGGATTGTCGAAGAGGGGCTCTATGCCGGAAAACTGCTTTTCGAATGCCTCCTGGACTATCTGGAGGGGGATGACGGGGCACTCAGAGTCTATGAAAAAATGCCTCAAAAAAGCAGTCTGACAGCTGTTTTGAACGGCAGTGCGTCGAAAAATATATAAACAGCATTTACCACTATAACATCATGACAGTTTTGGAAATCCTCGGGAAGAAGGTTCCATTCTTGGAGGACACTTCCAAAAAGCTCCGGGAGGCTCCGGAAGGGGACTACACTGAATCCATCCAAACAAAGGTGGAGGGCAGGATTCCGAGATATGCGGGGAACGCGACAGTCAGCCCCAAAACCAACTATTTTCCTGAAAACCCTGTATGGGAATCACTCTTGGACAATCTGAAAACTGCGACTGAAACAGGATACAACAATGGTGGATTCTACGGCGTGCCGACTGTAGAAAAATGCTTTGATGAGTACCGCGGAGTCCCCGACTCAATAATCAACTATTGGGGCAAACAGGGTGATAATGTAGTCGGCGGGGGTATTGAAAGCTACATCCGGATGGAAATGGACAAAATTTCAGCTGATGCATGAGCCGATTGGTTTTTAAACCGGCAAAAACCCGTTTAAGGTGTTGCTCATCTTTGACTGCCTCTTTGGAGCCGTCGTGCTCCTGATGATTTTCTATTCGGTGCTTCGGAAAAAATTCACGGCCCTCTACACGCTGTTCACATCAATAATCTTCAACCTGATTTTCAAATACATATCCTCCCGGCCGGACACTTTATTCATCCCCACCACAGGCCCCAGCATGCTGCTCCAAGTCCTCTCAAGCATGGGATTCTTCTTCAAGTCTGCATGGGCCCTCGCAGTCATCACCATGATATTCAGGCCGGTGTCCTGGGTGTCGACCCTGTCCGCACTGCTGTTCGGAATCGGCATTGGGATTCTTGTAATTAGAGGCTCGCGGAAAATAAAAGAGGGCGCCCAGGAAGTCCGGAGGAAAACTTTCCACACCGTCGCTGCACTGGTGGTGGGGATTACTGCAATCGCCGTGGGCCGGACAGCTGCAATTGTGCTTGATTTGGCCGGGCTGGTCGCCGCCCTGTCCTTCCCCCTTTTTGAGAGGATCCCCCTTATACGGGAAGCTGCTGAAGGAATGCTTCGCAAAAATGAGCGTTCGGGGGAAACCCTGTTCAAATTTTTTATTGGGATTCTCCTGCCCCTGCTGCTCAACCAGCCGTGGATTGTGCTTGTGATTGCCGTGGGGGATGGAATGGCCGCACTGGTCGGCAGGTTCTTCGGCAAAACCAAAATCTACAAAGGCAAAAGTTTGGAAGGCAGCCTTTCAGGTTTTCTCGGCGCCTGGGCGGTTTCAAACCAATTCTATCCGCATCCTCTTCTGGCAGCAGTTATCTACACCTTGACTGAACTGTTCACCCCTCTCGACGACAATCTGGTAATTCCAATCGTTCTCAGTTTGCTCTTCGTGCCCTGGACGGCAATCTGGAATGCAATCATTCACTTTTTGGGCATCCTGTAACCTACTTTCTGGAATCCTATGAATCAGAACCACTGGTCCAGGCTGCCCTGCCTGCCGGAGCCCATGCTTTTCTCCAGTATGTCAAGCGTCTTGGCCATCCGGTCCATTGAAAACCCGTGCTTGGCAATCAGGCATGCTTTAAGTTTTTCCATGTCAGGCGCCTTCCACTCAAGCTCAACATCCCTGGAGACATGCGGGTTCATGAAATAATCAACTATCTTCTGCTTGTCGCCCCAGGCTTCATCCCACTCCATTTCATCCAAAGCGCGGTCGGCGCCTTTCTCCTGCACCAGGGCCAGCGCCTTCTTGGGCCCGATGCCTTTCACACCGCCGGGATTGTAGTCCGTGCCGACCAGCATGCCGAGCACCACCAGAGCCCTCCGGTCCAGCCCCAGCCGTTTGAGGTTGGCCTCCAAATCGTAGACTTCCGGCTTGATGACCATGTACTCATTCCTGCGGGGGACTTTCCGCCTGCCGGTTATATTCACATTCCGCAGAAGTTGCGGGGCGCCGAACAGAAGCGAATCAAAGTCCTGCGAGGCTGCAGCCCATACCATGCCCTGCGCCGCCATGTAGGCGGCCTGGGCTTCGCCCTCGCTCGGAGCCTGCACCCAGGGCACCCCCATGGCGTCAAGCAGCTCCTTGGCATCTTCGACCATGTAGGGCTCGATTTTGGCCGTCTGCTGTGAATACCTGCGGACAGCCTCCCAGTCCCCTTCCTTCCGCGCAGCTTCAAGCTTCTTCCGGGCAGCCTCCTTGCGGGAGGCCCTTTCATCCGCCACTGCTTTGAAGTCGGGGGGCCTGCCGTCAAAAATATAGCACGGCCGGATGCCCGCTTCATAGAGCCTGGCAGTCCTGTAGAACAGTCCGGAGAGATGGGAAGTCACCTGCCCTCTCGCATTCATCAGGGGTGTGCCGTCCATCTGGCGGATTATGCTCAGGAACTGGTATATGGTGTTGAAAGCATCAATGGCTATGGCCTTGCCCGACAAGAATTTCAGCTTCTGGATTTCCTGGGCCTCCAGAATCTCACGGAGCTTCACCCCCATAAAAACCGAAGGGCGGGCAGTTTATAAACGCTTTAATATTCTGCGGAGGTTGTGTTGATAATGGACAATACCAGGAAAGTGCATCTGGGCGGCCTGTTTGTCGTTGCGGTAATCTGGGCGGTCTGCGGGCTCACAGCAAAAGACCCGTTGTGGGCCGGCAAGGCCATCGCCCTGTCGTCCCTGGTTCTGCTGGGTGTCGCCCTGGCGGATATGGTGATCAGGCGTGGCGTGGAGAAATCTTAGGCTGTTCCTGCTGGCTTCAAAGAAGACCCTCGGACCCGACACTGTGATGAAGAAGCTACAGGCTTTCAGGTTCGACGGGGCGGAAGGCATAAACCGCTTCGAAACCTGGCGCAAGTTCAAGGAAATCCGCTTCGACTATCTTTTTGTCAGGCCCCGGTTCGTCCGGGTGTCCAAACTGCAGGGGCGCAGGATAAGGGAGGACAAGGTCCGCATAGAAGTGGTGGAAAAAGTCGAAATCCACATCAGGTCCAACGGGCTGGTGGAAGCCTACGGCCCGCCCGCCCTGATTGAAAGGGCCATGGACAAGGTGTCCGTGCTTGGAGGCTTGGAGCAGATAAGCTTCGCTTCGCCGGACTTCAACCGCATGATAAAGATGGCAGCCGACATAAGAAAAATAAAAATCCGCGGGGCCGAAGACAAAAAAATCAGCGAAATCACGCTGAAGGGCGGGGCGCTGACACGCTCCGGCGAGTTCAAAAGGCTGAAGAAGGGGGGCAGGATAAAGGCAATCCAGGGCAAGATTGAACTGGAGGCCGAGGTCTACGGCTTTGCCATGACGGAGAATGAGCTGAGGTTCTTTGTGCGCGACCCGAAGAAGGACCAGAGCGCCCTTGAAGCTTTTGTGAGCGCCTTCACTGCTTGAGCTTCTTGAGGCCTTTTTTTGTCAGCTTCATCCTGGTTATTTTCGGCCCGCCCTTCTGCCCCATCTCCACCCATGCAGAATAGCCGTCGGCCAAAGCCCCCGGATTGAGGAGCGTGGTCCTGCCGATTTTATCGATGCCTCCTGATTCGTGGATGTGGCCGGACACAACCAGGTCAGGCTGGTAGTCGTCCACAATACTGCGCAGGAAAGTTGAGCCCACGTGGCGCCCCGTCCACAGCTTGTCAAGCTTGGTGTCGAAAGGGGGGACATGGGTGAGCACTATGGTCCTGCCTTTGACATCCTTGAATTTTTCGTGCAGAGGCTCGTACTGCATCATCACTCCGGAGTCGGTCTCAAGCCATGTGGCCCCCTCGAACCCAATAATCTCGGCGCCTTTGAATTTGACCTTCTTGCCGTGGATATTCACTTTTTTCATTTTTCTGCGGGCTTCTTCGTCGTCCTCATTCCCGGGGACTGCAAAGACATGCTTTGAAACACGCCTCAGGGCGCTGAGCTCCTTGGACACCAGCTCGGCAGGGCCGAAGGGGGTGAAGTCCCCCGCCACCAGGACGGCGTCGGGCTTTTCATCGAGATGCGCAATCGTCCTGTAAAGCTTCTCTATATCGCCATGGATGTCGGCAACCACCAGGAACTTCATGGGATTATCAATGAGGAAATTATTATAAGGTCTTTGGAGATTTATGTCGGTGGATAAAAACATTTTGATGGCCCTGGGCGCCTTTGCTTTGGTTTTCCTTTTCATTCTGCCCCCCTGGCACTACATAAAGCCTGCCCTGGACATCAAGTCAGCTACTTTGTCCGGAGACCGGCTGACCTTTGACATGGATTTTGCAGCCGACTGGCCCAATTCATGCTATATAGTGGTCTACGGCCCGTTTGCGTTCGACAAGGCCGGCCATGAAGAAGGCAACAATATATACGTCCTTTCCAGACGCTCGGGCTCAATTGCAGACACTCTGGTGCTCCAGGAAGGCGCGAATCTTACTGTGCTCAGGGCCGAGCTCTGGTGCGACCACGACAAGCTTGCCGAAGCCTCGAAATCAATCTGAAGCCTGCTCTTCCTCCGCCCCGGCATCCTCCTTGCCCTGCTTCACGCCGACGCGGTGCTCGATGGTCTCCATCAGCCTTTCAAGCACTTTCTTCTCTGGGGTGCCGGTGATTTTGTTCAAAGCCCATGCAACCTCAGGGGCGTACCGGGCGAAAATGCTCCTGCGCTTGAGGCGCAGGGCTTCCTTCCTGACGCCCGCCATGTACTTCTTCACGCTCCGGGCGGCCTCCATGACTGCAAAGCGGATTTCCCTTACGACGTCGGGGTCCTCCGCCACCGCCTGCTTGCCTGCAGACAGGTACGGCACATAGGGCGAGATTATGTTGACCAGCACAGTGACCGGTGCATTGTCTATGTCGCTGATATTGTAGTTCTTCCAGTTGATGGACTTGACGGCCTGGGTTATGGCGCAGGCCCCGGAATCGAAAATAAGGGGCGTCTTGTTGGCGAATCTCATTATCTCCAGCTTTCCGCCGTTGTCGCTTTTCCTGCCCGCCCCTCCGCCGTAGGCCACCGCAGCTTCGACCTGGAAAGGTATGCCTCCGCGGTAGGTCGTCGGGCGCCGGGTGATGACGCGGAAAAAGGCAGGGTTGATGGTGTCCTTCAGGCTCCGGTCAAGAAAGGCTTCAGCAATCGGAATCAGGCCGTCCGTAGGGGGCGCCAGGAGCTTGACCTTGGTGAAAGCCTTCACTATCCTCTGGCAGTCCTGGTAGGTCAGCTTGCTTGGTTGCTTGTCCTCCTCGACTTTGGCCAGCTTCAGGATGGCCTTGGCCTTTTTCACGCTGACGCGGGAGAAATCATCCTGCAGGAATTTCACAGCGCTTCTGCTGGCCGACGCCTCCGCCATCCGGACCAAGTCGTCCGCCGAGACCCCCAGAGGGTGCGGCTTCATCTCCTTGGGCTTCCCGGGGCTTTTGGAGACTGTGCGCTTCCAGACGGTTTTCCTGCCGTCGGGCTCCCACAAGGTGATTTTCACATGGGGGTTGGCGATGGCGGTCCTCCGGAGGTATTCAAAGGGGCTCTGCTCCCCTCTGCGGTAGGTGAGCTCCTCAAACTCGGACACCATCTTGGTCCCGTGCCAGTCCACATCAACTACGCTCTCATCCAGGACTTTGGCGGTGTTCCTGTCGGCGTCAATCTTCAGGAATACGACCGCTGCCTTTTTGCCGGTGGATGAAATTATCTTGGTCGGCTTCCCGGCGGTCATCTGCGAAAAAAGAATAACGCCTGCAGCGCCTATGCCCTGCTGGCCCCTGCTCTGGATATACCTGTGGAACTTGGTGCCCGACAGCATGCTGCCGAAGACCCGGGGCACATACTCCGGCGGGATGCCCGGCCCGTTGTCCTCAACACTGACTATATAACCGTTCTTGGTCTCGCGGATCCTCACTTTGATTTCAGGCAGTATGTCGTACTCCTCGCAGGCGTCGATGGCGTTGGTGACGTACTCATGGATTACAGTTGTGAAACTCTTGATTGGGCCGGAATACCCCAGCATGTGGAGGTTCTTGCGGAAAAACTCGGCCACGCCGACCTCCTTGAATTTGGTCCCGAAATCGTCTCCTAATCCCATAGTCCCACAAAGCTAAAAAAATCCTCAATATATAAAGCTTTGGTCTAAAAGACCTGTTTCATTCGGTTTCCGCCTCAATATCAGCGTTCTGTGGCTTTATATGCATTAAACGGGTTTCTACATATCGATATACGCCAGAATGTGACGCACCATGCACTAAACGTTCTAAAGCTTCCCGGAAAATCCTTAATTTATCGGCAGGCCCCATCGCTATCACCTTTCCCTTGTCGATGTGGATTTTCAAGCCGAGCATGCGCTCGAAATATTTTTTGACTTTGCCTTTCTCCCCGATTATGCGGGCCTGCTGCCTTTCCAAGGCACTTTTGTTTGCCACGGCGCCCTCCAGGTCGTAGACCTCCAGCCGGTAATCCTCCCGGAAAAGCTCGAAAGCCTTCCGGACGGGCAGGCCTTCGCCGATGGCGCGGACCACCTCCGCAGATTTCAGCACCCTGAAGCCGTCCTCCCCTGTAATGGAGACGAGGCAGGCGTCTATGTCAAGCCTGACACCCCCGGTGCGCTCAATGAGCTTCTTGGTCCTGCCCCCGGGCCCGATCAGGAGGCCTATTTTGCCTTCCGGGATATTGACTGAAGTCTCAACCATGCTTTTTCACCCACCGCTCCAACTCAGATACCGACTGCTCCGCCTTAAAGAACTTTACCAAGTTCTCAATGTCGCGCCTGAGGAAGGCGCCCGCATTCGGGTGCTTGATGTCCACGGCCTGGCCCACATCAATTATCACGGGCCTGCCTTCTTTCATAAGGATGTTGTACTCGCTGAGGTCCGCATGCACCAGCTTGGCTATCTGGTACGCCTTACGGACGTCCCCTATAATCCTGCTGAAAAGCTCGGGCGTCCTGTCGGGCCGGCCCAGATGCTTCAGCATGGGGGCCCTGCCCCCCGCTTCATCGCCTATGAACTCCATGACCACTATGTTGTTCTGGAAGGCGTAGGGGCGCGGGACATCGACGCCCGCAGAGTAGAGCCTTGAGAGGTTGGAGAACTCCTTGCGGGCCCAAAGCTCAATCACCGCCCGGCGGTTCTTGCTTATGTTGCTGTAGCGCGGGTCGCCCTTGAGATAGCCCCAGATAGTCTCAAAGGCCGAAGAAGTGACGCGGTAAATTTTCACGGCCAGCGGCTCGTCGTTCAGGGCCAGAAAAACTTTGGCCTCCTTGCCGCTCGAAAGCTCGCCCTGTATCTTCTCGATGATGCCTTTGTTGAAAAGCTTGTGGACCGCCATGAGGGTGGCCCTGTCGAAGACATCGCCCCAGACCTTGTCGTCGAACCCGTACTTGCCGTCCTTCCGCACATCA
>CAZJUS010000013.1:0-17023 GCA_964549355.1 Candidatus Undinarchaeota archaeon
GACAGTGAGAATACACCTGTAATCCGCTATTGAGGCTGCCGGAATATATTATAAATCCCTGCCTGACCTATCCCTGTGAGTGCCAAACCATCTGAAAAGCCTGAAGTCAACATAGGGATGATAGGCCACGTCGACCACGGCAAGACCACCTTGACCAAGGCGCTGACAGGCAAGTGGACCGACACCTTCAGCGAGGAAATCAAGAAAGGGATTACAATCAAGCTGGGCTATGCCAACGCCCAAATCTACAAAGACAGCAAAGCCGGCGGAGCCGGCTACAATACGGAAGGCAGGGGGGAGTTCCAGCGGTGCGTCAGCTTTGTGGATGCGCCGGGGCACGAAGCCCTCATGACTGTGATGCTCACGGCAAACGCAGTGATGGACGGGGCCCTCCTGCTGGTCGACGCCCGGGAAGGCATCCGCGCACAGACCAGGGAGCACGCCATGGCAGCCAAGATTGCGGGCATAGATAAAATAATAGTCGTGCAGAATAAAATCGATGCTGTGAAGCCGGAAAGGGCCAAAAAAAATTATGAAGAAATCCAGCAGTTCCTGAAAGAGTTCAAGATAAAGGCTCCGGTAGTCCCTGTCTCCGCCCTGCACAGGATCAACATCGATTTGCTCCTGCAGAAAATCGAAGAGGTCATAGCAACACCCAAGAGGAATCCGCGGGCCAACCCGAAGTTTTTGGTGGTCAGGAGCTTCGACATAAACAAGCCGGGCGCAAAACCAGAGGACCTGATTGGAGGCGTGCTGGGGGGCGCCCTGATACAAGGCAGGCTCCATCTCGGAGATGAAATTGAAATCCGGCCGGGAATCAAAACCAAAGACGGCGGTTGGGAGCCGATTACAACTGAAATAGTCAGTCTGATTACTGAAAAGACCCGCCTGAAAGTGGGGACGCCGGGGGGCAACCTGGCCATCGGCACTCTGCTTGACAACAGTCTGACCAAAAGGGATTCAATGCTCGGCTCGGTGGTCGGCCTGCCGGGCAAGATGCCCCCCATTCACAATTCACTGAGACTTGCCACAACCCTGTTCGACAATGTCGTCGGGATTGAAGGGGAAAATGTGAAAGTGAATCCGCTGATGCAGGGCGAGCCCCTTGTAATCAATGTGAATACTGCAGTTACAGTCGGCATTGTCAAGTCCATCAACGGAAAAACAATCGACGTCGTGCTCAAGAAGCCTGTCTGTGCAGACAAAGAAGACAGGTTTGTCATCAGCCGCAAATTTGGAAATAAATGGAGGCTGGTAGGGTACGGGAATATTGCTTGAGGTGGTTGATTGAAAATAACCCTAATTTCAACTCTGCTGAATGAAGGCAACGGCGCAGACTTCCTTATGCAGTCCGTTTTCAACCAGACCCGGAAGCCGGATGAAATTGTGGTGGTGGACGGCGGTTCAACGGACAACACTGTCGAGAGGCTCAAGGGCTGGAAGACTAAATTTAAAAGCAAAGGAGTCGCCATGCGAATCCTGAAGGCCGAAGGGGCCAATATAGCCCAGGGCAGGAATCTGGCAGTCAAACAGGCCAGGCATGAATGGATTGCCAGCATAGACGGCGGGTGCATCGCTGAGAAGGACTGGCTTGAAAAAATGGAGGCCAAGGCCAGGGCCACACAGGCCGATGTCGTGAGCGGAAACTTCAGGCCCCTTGCTGAAACTTTTGCCGAGAAGCTCCAGGGAGTCTTCGTCAGGATTTCCGCCAAGGACAACCCGAGCTCGCGCTCAATCATGTTCCGCAAAAAATTCTGGAAAAGAGCTGGGGGCTACCCTGAAAATCTCTACACAGGGGAGGACACCAAATTCAACTCCGCCATGAAGGCCAAGGGGGCCAAATTCGTCTTCGCGCCGGGGGCGGTGGTGAATTGGAGGATGAGGCCCAGCCTGAAAAAATGGTTCAAGCAGTTCTACCTCTACGGATACGGGGACGGGAAAGCCCGAATCAGGCCCGATACTGCATACGGGAAAAAGGTCTGGACTCTGGTTGCCGGCTTCTATCTGTTCGTGGCCCTCGCATTGGCCTACCCTATAATCTTGATTGCCCCTTTCTTCGGCGGAGTGCTGTACGGGCTGAAAAGAAAATTCGCGCTGGAGGGCTTCGTAGCCGGCCTGCTATACCCTTTCAGGCTCCTGGCCTTCCTCATAGGTCTGCATAGGGGCCTTCTGGCGAAACGTCAAAATGCTTGAGGCTGAAAACGTAGTTTTTATCGCCCTTCTGACGGCGGACAAGGCACCATTTTGCATCCGTGGTCATGAGCTCAACAAATCTCACCAAGTGCTCCGCCAGCTCTTTTTCACCGCAATCGGGCCAGGCGCATCCATAATCAAAATCCCTGAGATTGAACGGCTCCCGGTATCTCCTGAATCTAAGCAGTTTTCTACGTGGTCCGAGGCGGACCATATAATCCTCATCGAGCCTCAGCCTCCTGAGCCTCCTGTTGTTGATTGAACCGTACGAAAAGCCCATGGAATCATAAAATCCAAAATTTAAAACATCGACGTTTGGCTGAAAACTCATAAATAATCATGAAAAAAGGGTTTGTGTGAAGCTTGAGCGCCGAAATCTGGAGAAGCTCTACATTTTCGCAGTCCTGTTTTTTATTGCTGTTGATTTTGTCCAGATGCCCGATGTGCCGTCGAGCCTGCTCCACAGCGACCACAGCTTCCACATAATAAAATTTGAGCTGGTCCGCAGGCACGGCCTCACCGGATTCCCTGAGCTGGGCAGTGTCTCGCTTCGGATGCTGCTTCCTATTTTTTTGGTGCCGTTCACTTTGCTCTCATTCATAATCCCGTACAAGCTGGCGTACCAATCAACATACTTTCTGCTTCTGCTGTTCACATATCTTGGCGCCAAAAAAATCCAAAGGGAAAGGGGCCGGGAGCTGGAACCCCTGCTTGCCATACTCTTCCCCTTTTCTGCTTTTTTCTTTTTCAGGTTCGGAAGGCTTCTGGAGCTGGCAGCGCACCTGCCCCTGCTGTTGCTCTTTGACTATCTGGAAAGCGGAGACGACCCCCGAATCACCACCCTGCTTTTCATGCTGGGCGCCACCAGCCACCTGCCGACCCTGCTGCTGTATCTCATCCCCATCTCGCTCAAATTGCACAGCAGGAGAAAATTTCTCAAGCACGCCCCGCTCTGGGCAATCTCTCTGCTCCCATGGCTCATTTTCTACATCCCGAATTCCATGAATGTTGTGGGGTGGAAGCTTCCAAGGCTTGTGGCCATCACAACCAATGTGCTGACAGTCGCCGAAAAAACAGGATTTGGCTGGACGATATGGCCGATTCTAATCCTTTTTGCTGCAATGGCGGCCTCGGTTTGGTTCATGGGGAAAGACGGCAGGAGGACTTCCATTGCGATGGTGCCTGTCGCAGCATCAACAATACTGGTGTATCTGGGAAGCTCCCTTCCGTTGAAAATCCCCGGATTCAATCAGATAATACCCACAAGCATGATACCTTTATTCTCGTACCTGCTGCTGAAAAAATACCCAAAGGCGTGGGCGGTGCTTGCAGTGATGAGTTTTGCAGTTGTAGTGTGGCCGTTGCCCTGGGAAGGTGCATATACAGCCGACTTTGAGCTGGGCAGGGAATACATCAACGGCTCATATATATTCACAATGCCTGAAGACTCAATAGTGACATACAAAAATTTCTTCATCAATTACATGGCCCATCTCGGAATGCCGACCCCCATCTGCTCCACCTGGGAATACGCAGATCCGGAATGGGCATTGTATTCACCAAAGAACTGCAGCGACCTGAAGGTGGTGGATTATTTTGTCGTTCCAAGGACTGAGGATTGGGTGAAGACCTGCGGCGAATACCGTGAAGGCAGACACATCATCATTGTGAAAACAGATACGGTGAATGCATCAAATGGTTGAATGGAAAAAAGTGAATTGGGATAAAATTTACATCGCAGTAGTCCTTTTTCTGATTGCACTGGATTTTTCCCGTTCGGTTTATGCACCTTCAAATAAAATCCATACAGACCACCGCTTCCATATGGTGAAGTTCGAGCTGTTCAAAAAATACGGCTTCGCGCAGTATGCAGAGCTCGGGGAAGTCCCTCTGAAGCTGCTTCTGCCGGCCTTCCTGCTGCCGTTCCTGCTGCTGGCATGGGTCCTGCCGGCCAAATCAGCATATCTGCTGACTTATTTCCTGCTTGTGGCTTTGGCATACTTTGGAAGCCGGCGGATACTGAAAAAAAACAAGCTTGCACCTGTATTGGCCATTCTCTTCCCTGCTTCCGCCTTCGTTTACTTCACGATGGGCAGGCTTTTGGAGCTGGCAGGCCATCTGCCCCTGCTGGTGCTGGCAGCCTACCTTGAAGAAGGGGACAGCAGATACATCACCACCCTGCTTTTCATGCTGGGCGCCACCAGCCACCTGCCGACCCTGCTCTTCTATTTCCCTTTCTTGCTGCTCAAATTACACCAGCAGCACAAAATGAACCATCTGATTTACTGGACTCTCTTTGCAATCCCCTGGCTGGGGGTCTACCTCCCTGCAAGCATGGGGGGCATGGGGTGGCAGATTTCAAGGCTGGAAAAAATAGTGCCGGAGATCCTCCATGTGTTCCAGGCGCAGGGGGGTGCATGGCTCATCTACGGGCTGTGCGCTTTTTTTGTAGCCCTCCTGGTAGCTTTGCTGTTCCTGGGCACGGACGGCTGGTTTGCACTCCCATCCTTCCTGCTGACCACTGCATCCACAATGATGGTCCTGAACGGCAACATGCTGCCGGCAAAAATCCCGGGCTTCAACCAGATACTGCCTGTGACCGGCCTGCCTCTGTTTGCATATTTGCTGATGAAAAAAAGCCGGAAAGCATGGAGGGTCCTTGCATGGGGGTCCTTGTTCATCCTGGCAGTTCCAATTCCATGGCAGGGCCCTTTCTCGCAGGACTACCCTGTCTTGGACTGGGTCAACGGCTCATACACGGTGGCGAAATTTCCAATCGAAAACGCAGACATGAAATATACTGTTATGACCTACCTGGCCCATAAAAATATGCCGACCCCCCTCTGCTCCACCTGGGAATATGCGGATCCCGGGTGGTGGCGTTACTCTCCAAAAAACTGCAGTGAAATCATGAGCGCCACGGACTACATAATATTCCCGAAAAGGGACCAATGGGCTAAAAAGTGCGGGGAATCCAGGGAAGGGGATTACATTATTGTTGTAAAAACAGGCTGACCGCATTGCAGACCTGTTTTTATTTAAAACTCCCTGCAGAGGGCTCATGTGCTGGTAAGGGAGAAGATAAATTCGGCAAAAAAATACGGCCATGACCCTTGGAAACGCCCAATACCTCTGTTGCTGAAGCTGGGGGTCGTCAATCTGGACAAGCCCGCCGGCGTGACAAGCTCGCAGGCCACCGGCTGGGTGAAGCAGATGCTGGAAGCCGGCAAAGCGGGCCATTCCGGGACCCTCGATCCAAAGGTGACAGGCGTCCTGCCCGTCATGCTGAACAACGCCACCAAAGTTGTCGGGGCGGTCCTTGAGTCAAGCAAAGAGTATGTCGGGGTGATGCATCTGCATTCCGATGTGGAGCTCGAAAAAGTGAAAGAAGTTGCAGAAGCTTTCGTCGGCACCATCACACAAACCCCGCCGGTGAAGAGTGCAGTGAAAAGGGAACCAAGAGAAAGAAGGATATATTCTTTGGAGATTCTGGAAAATCAGGGCAGGGACATCCTCTTCAAAACTGAGGTCGAAGCAGGGACATACATCCGGAAGCTCTGCCACGACATAGGCGGACAGCTCGGCGTCGGGGCGCATATGACTGAACTCCGCAGGACCAAGGCGGGGCCGTTCACTGAAAGCAGTGCCGTGACGCTGCAGGAACTGAGTGAAGCGTGGAATCTGTTCAAGGAGAACGGGGAAGAAGCTTTGCTGAGGAAGGCCGTCCTGCCTGTTGAGGAAGCAGTGAAAGACCTCCCAAAAATTTATGTCAAGGACAGTGCAGTGGACAGCATCTGCAATGGTTCACGGCTGGGAGTGAATGGAATCGCCGAACTGGAAGACGCAGTCAGGGAAGGCGGACAGGTTGCAGTCATGACGCTCCGCGGTGAGGTTGTCAGCCTCGGCAGGGCGTTGATGGACGCCGCCCTTGTGCCTGAAGCCTGGGAAGGGGACGCCGCCACCACCGACAGGGTCATCATGGGAAAAAACACGTATCCAAAAATCTGGGGCAAACAAAAGGCATAAATGAAATCGCAGGCACCCAAATCTGTGATAGAAGAATATCTTGACCCTGATTACATCCCGGACATCCTGCCCCACAGGGAGAACGAAATCAACGCTATTTTCGAGATGTTTAAGCCGCTTCTTGAGGGCAGGAGGCCATCCCACACCTTCATATACGGCGGTCCGGGAATTGGAAAGACTGCAGTCGCCAAACTGGTGCTCCGGGAAATCAAAAAAGAAGGTGTCTATCCCATCTATATCAACTGCTGGTACAACCGGACCGAGGCTGCAGTGCTGGCGGAAATCCTGCGCCAGATGTCAGTGCCTTTCCCGCGGAAGGGGAGAGGGGTCGACGAGCTCATCACCGAGTTCCTGGAAAGGGTGCGGGGGGAAAAACTGCTGGTGGTCCTGGACGAGATAGACCTGCTCAGCAGTCCGGATGTGCTGTATGAACTGAGCAGGGCGTCCCCGACAATCGGCATCATTCTGATTTCAAACAATCCATATGCAACCGGCAAATTTGATGCACGCGCCAGAAGCTCATTGGCATTGTCAAGCATCGAGTTCAAGCAGTATAAGGTCGAGGAGCTGGCAGACATCCTTCAGGAAAGGGCCAACCTCGCAAAGCTTGATGTGAATGAACTTGCAGTCAAAGTTGCTGCCCGGTTTGCGTTCAAACATAATTCAGATGTGAGGTACGGATTGAGCCTTTTATTGAAAGCAGGAAGGGTTGCTGAAAAATCGGGTTGCCCGCTTACAGTGAACCTCATCAAAAGATTCGATGTCGAGCAAAGCCCGAAACAAGTCCAGAGGAAATCAGAAATCCAGGAAGAGCATAAGCGAATTCTGGACAATTTGAAATTCATGGGGGGTGAAGCCTTTTCAAATGAGCTCTTCAAGTCTTACTTGCACAAAGGCGGTAAGATTGCGGAAAGAACTTTCCGAAAATATGTCCGGCAGCTCATTGACTGGAAATTCATTGAAGAAGAAGAAGTCGCAGGGAGGGGAAGACGACGAAAACTGCGCCTTTTGTCCTAGGAGTGATAATTTTACTTGCGGTGGTGACTTCCAACTTTTTTCCCCGCATATACGCCACAAAGAGGTTCAACGGGACTGAAATTTACCTCATAGAAAAAACAAACGGAAAAGGTCCAGTAGTTTTATTTTTCAATGGAGGCTTCGGGACCCGGGGGGGCGCCAAGAAAATCCTGCTTGATTACTCGAACCACTTCAATACAACAATCGCTTCATTCAAATACCGGCAGAGCAGTTTCGGAGGGGGGGAGCTCATAGATGCCGTAAATGCTTTTGAGTATTTCAATCGGCAGAACCGTTCGGTGATCTTTGTAGGCAAATCCCATGGAGGCTATCTTTCGCTCATGGCGGGGACAATCGTGAATTGCACGGCAATAGTGGATTTCTCCGGACCGACCGACTTGCTCACTATGGAAGATTTTTCACTAAAACATCTGTATGTTCCTTTGGTTTTTTCACCATTAGTCAAAATGACTGCTGATGAGTGCAAGGGAATTCCAAGCCAAACGCCGATATGCTATAAAGAGAAATCACCAGTTTACCGGGCAAGCGAGATGAAGTGCCCCGTCATGATAATCCACGGAGTGAATGACGATGTGGTTCCGTATTCGCAATCTGTAAAAATGGCGGATGCTTTGAATGAAAGCGGAAAGCAATTTCAGTTTATCACAACAAACTCGACCCACTTTGATGTGGATTTTGACCCTTACTCGTGGGAGTTTGCCTGTGAATTCATCTCAGGATTCGGCGTCCCATGTGAAGCCGAAGTATCATAATGAATCAACTGCTCGCACTAATGGGAAGTTTAATTCTGCTCCTGCCCGGCGCCAAGCTCGGCAACGACTTCAAAGTCATAGACGGGGACACCCTAGAGTTGGCGCAGGACAGCCAAAAAGTGCGGATTCTGGGCATAAATACGCCGGAAAGGGGTGAGAGATGCTATGAAGAAAGCAAAGAGGAGCTTGGCTATCTGCTGAATGAAAGCGTTGAACTGAAGAGGGATATCTCCAACAGGGATAAATACGGGCGCCTGCTCCGCCATTTGTTTTTTGGAAAAAACTTGTTGCAGGAAAAAATGGTGAGGGATGGATATGCAAAAGTTATGTGCGTCTGGCCAAACCAAATATATTGTGAACAGCTGATGAAGCTGGAACTCTCTGCTGTGAATGAAGGGAGAGGATGTCTTTTCAAAAAATCAAACAACACCTGCCTCAAAATCACAGATGTTGACTGTGGCGGTTCTTGGTTCAAAATACAAAATACGTGCAAAATTGAGTTTGTGAATATTCTTGCCGAAAATCGTGGCAGGGACAAGGTGAAAATTTCACTTAAGCCTTTCGAAAACAAAACTGTCCATATACGATTATTCAAAAAAGACGCAGTTTACTTGTTTGATGATTTTGGGCTCATCGATTTTGAACCTTGTTCACCGTAAACTGCTTGCTGTAGAGGGCTTCAAGCCGTGCAACGCTGTCGGCGTCTCCAGGTGCTCGGTCGTCTCTGATTCTAATCAATCTTGGAAAACGCAGGGCGAATCCGCTCGAATAGTTGGTGCTTTTTTGAATCTCCTGATAGCCGACTTCAACCACGATTTTCGGCCGGAGTTTTACCTCTTTGCCCTTTTCTTCAACAATATCCGACTTAAGGGAGGAAGTTAGTTTTTCAAGGTCTTTGTCGGTCAAGCCTGTACCGAGCTTGCCAACATGAAGAAATTCGTCATTCGGCCCCCTTATCCCCAAAACAAAACTGCTCAGCCAGCTGGTCCTGCGCCCTTCCCCCCATTCCGCTCCGATAATGACCAGGTCCAAAGTCTCCACTTCCGGTTTGACTTTGTAGCCGTATCCGACTCGGTGGCCCGGCTTGTACGGCGACTTGAGATTCTTGACTATAACGCCTTCAACTCCTGCATCAAGAGCCTGCTGATAAAATTTTTCAAATTCACTTTTTTCTTTGCTTACCTTATAAGAAATAAGGTGGACAATCTCTCCGCTCTTGACAATGCTCCTAAGTTTTTCAAATCTCTGCTCAAGCGGGAGGGAAATTAAATTTTCTCCGTTAAGATACAATAAATCAAATACATAGGTTTTCACAGGAAGTTCTTTTATCATTCTGTGAATGCTGTATTTTCTTTTGATGCGCTGGCTGATTTGCTGAAACGGAACAAAACTGTTGTGAACGGGGTCAAACCCAACAGTTTCGCTGTCAATTATAAACTCATTAGCATCAATCTGCTCTTCAATTGCTTTTGCAACATCGGGAAATTGGTGCGTCACGTTGTCAAGACGGCGTGTGAATATTGAGACTTTCCCTTCTTTGGTTTTGTGAATCTGGGTCCTGAAGCCGTCATATTTGAATTCCACCTGCGCCGGCTTGTCGACCTTATCGAAAGCTTCCGAAAGGTTTGCAGCCTTTGGATAAAGCATGACCTTGATGGGCCTGCCGACCTCCATCTTCACATTTTCAAGAGCCTTCGCCCCTTTGGCTGCCAAGACTGCAACCTCTCCGTAATCATTCAGGACTGAATGGGCGTCCTCGACGACACCCGCATCAATTCCAAAAGCCTTTGCAATCGCATCCCGCAGGATGCCGTCCCCCACGCCCATCCTCAGCTGGCCGAGGGCAATCCGGACAGTGTAGAGGGCCTCCTCCGGGCTCGCGTTGCCTATGATTTCCGCAACCAGGGCAATTTTCGCATCGACGCTCCCCGGCCCTTCGAGACTCGCTATTTTCTCAAGGCTCCTGTGGACTTTGCCCACAGTAAGGGCCTCTGAAAAAAGCGCCCTCTGCCGGCGCTTGGACATGAGGGCAGCTGCAACAGAGCCCAGGTCGCCTTTGATGCGGAGGAGGTCCAGTATCTCCCGTTTGGATGCGCCGGTAGCCCTGGAAATTGCAGATATGACAGTCTTGTCCCCCACATTGATTTCCCTGTTCATCCAAGGAGGGAAGACATCGCCCCGGGTAAGATAGGAGACAGTCTTGAGCAGGCCGGCCGGAGTCTTCCTGAGCAGTTCGGCCAGTATGTCGGCCTTGGCGAGGGTGGAGCCGGTGTCCTCAAGACGCCTGAAGTACTCAACCAGCTCCCTGTAGAACATGTTGGAAAAGGTCCTAAGGGGTTAAAAATATTATTAATCGGCAAAAACATTACGGTTATAAGTTTCTGCGGGTCCTGCTGTGGTGGAAGTGCTCAAGGCCTTGAAAAAAACACGCTTGGTGGAAAACTTCAGCGGAAAGGACCTGGCGACTGAAGCCCTCCTCGAAATTCTCGACGCCGCACGCTGGGCCATCAGCTTCCAGGGCATGCAGAGCTGGGAGGTCGTGGTGGTGAAGGACGAGGACAGAAAAAAAGAGCTGTCTGAAATTGCAGTCAAGGGCGAGCTGAAAAGGGCCTCGGTCCTGCTGGTCGTCTGCTCCAACCTGGAAAGGGCCAGATTCGCATTGGGCGAGGAGGGGGAGAGGGCATCCCTCATTGAAGTTTCGGCCTTTGCGCAGAACATAGTGACCGCTTCAAGGCATTTCGGAGCCTCCTGCAGTGTCCTGGCAGATTTTGACAGCAAAAAGGTGCAGGAGTTCATAGAAAGCCCAAAAGGGATAGTGCCGGTTGTTATTCTGGGCCTGGGCTTCGCCTCACAGTACCCTGAAGTCAAAAGAGTCCCCATAACCACTTTTGTGCACACTGAAAAATTCGGCAGGCCGTGGAAGGGCTCCCTGGCATCCAAGTTTTCAAGCAGAAGCAACAAAGGCACTTTTATGCATATTTTTGGCTAGTAGTGAACTATAACTGGTAAAGAGTGGTGAAAATGGGGAAAGATTTAAATACTTTCCAAAGGTGTTATGATTCAAGTGTGGTGATTAAATATGATAGTACCTAAAAGGCTTGTGGACCGGGCGAGGCACTTTATGGGGACCAATCTCTATGAAACAAGGCTGTGGCTGGCATTGCTCAACCACGGCATCTCGACCGCCGGAGAGCTTGCCGAAGCTGCCGGCGTTCCCAGGTCGCGCAGCTACGATGTCCTCGAAAGCCTTTCCCAAAAAGGTCTGGTGGTAATCAAGTCTGAAGGCCGCCCGCTCAAATATGCTGCAGTCCCTCCCGAACAAGCCATAGACAATATAAAGAAATTTTATGAAATGACTGCCGAAAACAAAAAAGAAAGCCTCAACACTTTAAAGAACTCCAAAATGAACAGCGAACTCAAAGACATATACAAGAAAGGCGAGCAGGTCATGGACATACCCGAAATCACAGGACTCGTCCGCGAGAGGAACAATGTGTTCTCCCAGCTGGCCACACTGCTGGGGAGGTCCATGGACACCGCCAGGGTCATGCTCACTGAATCCGACATTGCCGAAATCAACAAGTTTTACCTGGACGCCTTCAAGGAAGCCAAGGGCAGGGGTTCAAAGGTGCAGGTGCTCATACCCAAAGGTGCAAAGGCCGGTGAACTGGCCAAATACGCGGATGTAAAGGAAACCGACAAGCAGGTAACCCGCGGGATCATAGTGGATGGAAAGGAAACCATGATGATGTTCATGAATCCCAATGAAGTCCACCACAGCTTCGATGCCGGCGTCTGCGTCTCAAGCCCGCATGTAGCCGCCACAATGGACAAGCTCTTCGAAGGGGTTTGGAAGCATGAGTGAAAAAGAAATCAAGCGGTGCAGGCACTGCAGATTTTTCCGCAGGGATTGGCACTGCTCATTCTACAGATTTGAACCGCCTTCGGCTGCGGATGACATCCAGTGCAAAAATTTTGTCGACAGCAAAGCCCGCCAGTGAATCTCCGTCAGCGGTAGACTGCTTCCAGCTCCCCATCGACAGCTCTGACCAGACTCTGCCGGATCATCTCAAAATGGTCCCCGTCAAGTTCAGGGCGTTCCTGAAAAACAGCGCAGTGCACATGATACAAAAACTGGTAGAAAGCAACTGAGATATCGATGCAGCCGTGGAGGTATGCCTCCGCATTCTCTCTGGTCGTCGCAGCCTTCAGGACTTTGCCCTCCGGCAAATCCTGCAGCAAAAAAAGATACCAGTCCAGCCCTTCTGCTTTTGAAAGTTGCCTGGATTTTTTGAAAAGCGCATTTTCAGTTTTCCGGAGGGTGCGGTTCAACCCTTTTCTGATTGCAGTGTACCCTTCATACAACTCGGTGATTTTTTGGTGCGTTGGTTCCTGCCCGCCGATCTTTGCCCCTCCGAGCTTTATATCGTCGTAATCCTCCAGATCATAAAGTTCAAGCACATCCTTGAGGCCATCAAAACCTCCTCCAAGAAGCTTGCATTCCCTGCGGGCTTTTCGGGCGATGTCCTCTATAAAAACCTGCCTCACTTCCCGATACCGCCTGCCAAGCCCCACCAGCTTCAACTCCTCTTTTTCTTCTTCTTGCCCATGGGAAGGCCCGGACAGGTGGATTAAAAACCATTCGGTCCCGTTTTATGGCTGTCCCGAGGAGAATTTGTTTTGACCGACCTTTGCGAATCGACTCTTCGAGTCGACCACGTGTAGTTTCTACTTAGCTGCCTACCGAGCCTTGCGGGGCGAGGTAGGCATCGTGGTCCAGCTTTTTCCAAAAGTTTGTTTGGTCAAGCTTTTCGCGAAGCGAAAAGCTTGGGGCCGCCCGGATTTGAACCGGGGACCTTCGCCATGTCAAGGCGACGTCATAACCATCTAGACCACGGCCCCCCTCGACGCTTCTAGTAAACCTGAAGTTTTTAAAACTTGCATTCGTTGGATTCCATGGCAGGAAAAGAGAATTGGGAGATTTTCGACGAAAGGGGTTTGGAGGATTTTATCAAAGAAGATGTCCTCATTTCCCCATTTGGAGAATCGCATTATATTTCATATATGCTGTCCAGATTCAAAATAATTGATGAGCTGGAACTGGGCTTCTTTGACCAAAAAATTTACAACGTCAGGTACAAAGACAAGGAATTCACCTTCATTTACTCGGGGCTCGGGCCTTCGAACGCTGAAATTACAATGTCAATCCTGCTGAAAAAATCAAACTTCAAAAATGCAATCCTGGTCGGGTCCTCAGGTGGAAGAAAAAAAGACATCATGCCTGGAGAGCTGGTAATCCCTGAAGCCTTCGGTTCGGAAGAAGACGTGTCGGCCGCCGCAAGTGAGCCCGACTACTTTGGCGAATCGGGAAAGGGGTATTACAGGACATCAAAGAAAACAAGACAGACTATGATGGAAATTGCAAAGGAAAAAGGAATCACCTACCAGAATGGGACAGTCGTCACAACATCTTCACTCCTCAAGCAAGAGAATTTGAAATATGACAAAAGCAATATTTCAGTCGATATGGAAGGTGCGGCGTTCGCAGCAGGCGCCAAGGCACTGGGAAAAAATTTTGGTGCGTGCATGTGGATCTCAGACAGCCCGGAAAACCAAAAACTGCTGAAAGACCCCAGAGACGCAATTATGAAAAGGGCAATTGACAATTGTCTTGAGATTGCATACGGAACTTTCTCGAAATTAGATAATATTTAATAAAGCTCAAAACAAGCCAAAACTGTGACCGGCCTGACATCCCAGGGGGCTCGAAAAAGGCTGAAGCTTTACGGCCCGAACACTCTCAAAAAAAAGAATAGCTTCAGAGTTGTCAAGACCGTAATTGGCCAATTCACAGACCCCCTCATCCTGGTCCTGCTGGCGGCTGCGGGGGTGAGCTACTTTTTGGGCGAGACCGTGGACGCCCTCCTGATTTTCATAATAGTTTTTGTGAATGGAATTATCGGCTTCTTCCAGGAATTCCGGGCGGAGAAGGCTCTCGAGCAAATCAAAGAAATGGTCGAGACTCTTGTGAATGTATACAGGGACGGCAGGCTGGTCCAACTGAACTCGCAGGAGATAGTGCCGGGGGATTTGGTGCTTCTTGAAGCGGGCGACAAAGTCCCCGCCGACGGCACCATCCAAACAGGGGACGTCCATGTCGACGAGTCCTCCCTGACGGGCGAATCAGTCGCCGTCCTGAAATCAATCAACGAGGCCTTGTCCATGGGCACCCTCATAACCAGGGGCAGATGCACCATGACGGTGACTGCAACAGGCATGAACACCCGCATGGGAACCATTGCGGAGCTGGTCCAGGCAGACACCAAGACGCCTTTCCAGAAAAAGCTTGAAGTCCTGAGCGGGAACCTGGGGAGGCTGGTCCTGGCCATCTCAGCAGTCGTGGCAGTGGTCGGCGTTTTTCTGCTCAAAAAAAATCTGCTGGAGATGTTCCAGCTGGCCGTAAGCCTGGGGATAGCTGCAGTCCCTGAAGGCCTGCCCATCCTTGCCACCATGTGCCTGGCCATCGGAGTCCAGCGGATGGCAAAGCAGAATGCCATAGTGAAAAAACTGCCTTCGGTCGAAGCCCTCGGCTCAGTCGATGTCCTCTGCGTTGACAAAACAGGCACGATAACTGAGAACCGGCTGGCGGTGAAAGAGTGGTGGGGCGATTTGGAGGCAATCAAAATTGCTGCTGCACTCACATCGCAGGAAGTCAAAGACCCCGTCGATATTGCACTCCGCAGATGGGCGGGCAGAAAAAATGCTGAATCTTTCACTCCCTTCCAGTCGGAGACCATGCTTGCCGTTGCCATCCACAAAGGCAGGACTTATGTGAAGGGCGCGCCGAAGGCAGTGCTCGCCAAGTGCAGGCGGAAAGACAACGCATCAGCACAGGTCGAAGCAATGGCGCAGAAGGGCTTGAAAGTTTTGGCTTTTGCATCGGGCACATCCCCCGGCAACTTCGAATTCCACGGGCTGGTGGGGCTCTACGACCCGCCCCGGAAAGGAATCCGGAAGGCTTTGGAGGAGGCGCTGAAGCTGGGCCTGGAAGTGAAAATGATCACAGGGGACCACCCGAAGACTGCCCGCACCATTGCAAAGGAGGCTGGAATCGACGGAGCTGTCCTGACAGTTGACGAGCTGGAGACCGCAGACGCGGAGGCCATAGCCAAAGCAGCCATATTCGCACGGGTTGCGCCTGAAGACAAGCTGAGGATAGTGGAGGCCCTGCAGAAGCAGGGTCTGAAAGTTGCCATGACGGGCGACGGGGTGAACGACACGCCCGCCCTCAAGAAAGCGGACATCGGCATCTCGCTGGGCTCCGGGACTGAGCTGGCCCGTGAAGTGTCAGACATAATCCTGCTTGACGACAACCTGCAGACTATTGTGAATGCAGTCCACGAAGGGAGGAATATTTTCAAGAATGTGAAGAAATCAACCAAATTTCTGCTGAGCACCAACATATCGGAAATCCTGGTGATAGTGGGAGCCCTGCTCACAGGACAGATTATATTCAAACCCCTCCAGATTCTATGGGTGAATCTGATAACCGACAGCCTGCCCGCCCTTGCATTCGCCTATGATGACCACGACAAACTTGAGAAGAACCGGGAGATTCTTGAAAGGAAGGACTGGAAGCACACCTTGGCGGTTGGGGCCATAATGGGTGTTTTTTCCTTCATGGCCAACATGCTCATGGGCCCTCTGCAGGCGCTGAATATTTTGATTTACGGGGAGATAGCATACCAGCCCCTGATCAGGGCCAAATACGGCGCCAAAAATTTGTTCAACCCGAAAGCCGTCCTGTTCCTTGGAGCGACCATACTCGCCCAGGCCCTCGGGGTGCTCTTCCTGGGGGACATGATAGGGCTGGCAGCCCCTGGAATTGAGTTGCTCTGGGTTGCAGTGATGTCAGGCCTGCTCTACGTCGCCACCTAGCTTCTCCCTTATGCGGCAGAAACGGCATACGTCAACTGCAGACGGGTAGCCGCAGGATTTGCATTCTTTCGGGGCTGATGCCTCTGGCCGGCCCTGCTTCCTCGCGAACTTCACCAGATGGAGCCGGAAGCCGGGGGCCGTCTTTTCAAGCTTGGCGACCTGCGTCTTGATTTCAATCTGCCTGTTTCCTGAAAAATAAGGGCAGTCACCTTCAAAGTAGGGTATGCCCTGCGAAAGGGTGTAGAGGATGGACGCTTTCTCCGGGACGTAAAAGTAGGGGCGGACACGGCCGGCCATGCGCCTTTCCCTGTCAGGCCAGCTCACAGCCGACACCTTGGAGATATACCTCAGGTCCCCGGACGATATGCTCATCACTGCAAAGGCTGCAAAATCATCAAGGTTGTGGGCTGTTGCAATAAAGTCGAAGCCGTTCTCGAAGGCGAACTTGTTGAAGAGGTAGCGCTTCGCACTTCCGCAGAGGGAGCAGGTGTTGGATCTGAAGTCCTTCTGCCTTTCGCTGAAGTCCTTGACTGTGAAGCCGTAGTCCCCGAGGCGGATGATGTTGAGCTTGAGCTTCCGCCCGCCGGCGAATTTTTCAACCGCCTCCTGCGACTTGCCAGAATAGTCGGGGATGCCGAGGTTGATGTGGAGGAGCTCCATGTCCAGGCCTCTGGCCGACATGATATGGGCCAGGCCCATGCTGTCCTTCCCGCCGGACACCGCAACCAGGATTTTCTTCTCCTCCAGGCCGAGAATTCTGCCGAGGGCTTTGTCCACGCGCTTCTCCACGAATTCGGCAAGATGGCCTGCGCAGAGGCGTTGCTCTGGGTATATCGCTTTCTGCCGGCAAAACCGGCATTTTACGGGCATAGAATGGGATAGTTCTTTTAATTTAAAAATGAAAGTTAAATTTAGCTGGCCGTTGAGGCTGAAAGCCGAAACGGCCACCGCGATCCAACAGCGGGCTGTTGGGCCGGTAGCACAACCTGGATAGTGCGGTGGGCTTCGGACTCACAGGTTGGGGGTTCAAATCCCCCCCGGCTCGTAAAACCCATCTGGCTGTCGCGGGGAGCTTC
>CAZJUS010000013.1:17123-18913 GCA_964549355.1 Candidatus Undinarchaeota archaeon
CATCTGGCTGTCGCGGGGAGCTTCAAAAAGCTTATAATTACTAAATAGTAGTAAGGAGCATGGATGCGGAAATCGTCCTCAAGGAATACCGGGTTGGGGAGGAAGTTGCGATGACGGTCCCGCGCGGGGTGTATGATGCTGTTTATGATTATGCAACAGGGCGTGAAGAGGTCAAAAAAATAGGGGATGTCCTGACATTGGTGGCGGGGACAGTCACGAGGGTGGAGGAAGTTTATGAAAAGGGTGCGGAGCCCGGCGACCCTCCTGTTTCAGTGTATATTGAAATCCAACTTCCCGACGGCGAAATAATCGCCCAGATAATGCGCCCGGAATATGTTGTTACAGAAAAACCGGACGACCATTATGGTGGAGGGGACGACCCTTACGATGAAGAGACTGTTGAAGAGATGCTGAGGCGTGCCGGCTCATGGGGGGTGGAAGGATGACGATGTATCAGCCCGGGGAGCTCATCAAAATCCCAGAATATGCGGAGGGTGAAGGCAAAGTCAAAGTATGGGGGATGAGGACTTATAAGATCCTTGAAGTTGAAGAAATCCGCCCAGGACTTATTGATGGGGACGGCGTTGTCGTCCGCCTGCCGCACTACGAACTAAAAATTGAGGACCTGAAAAGCGGAAAGGAGAAGATAATATCAACTGAAGATTATGGCTATGACGAAATCATCAGACTAAGGGTAAAACGTGTCGGATGAATTTTGATGAAGCTTTTCCATTCGCTCGCTCCACCCGCTTGGCAGTATTTTTGGTCGAGCTTTTTTGAAGTAATTTTTTGGTCAAGGTTTTTGCCTGCGGGCAAAAAGCTTGCTCGGACCTGCCGGGATTTGAACCCGGGCCCGGGGCTCCGGAGGCCCCTGTCCTTCCAAACTAGACTACAGGTCCACACTGCATCCAGCAGGCTCCCGTTAAAAAATTAGGTGTGGACTTCGTCAAGATAAGCTTCCAGTTGCTTCCTTACATGGGTCTCGAGGACGCCGCAGTAGCACCCAACACGTTCATTCAAAGCATCATGGCCGGCATAATCCGGTTCGGAAGCTGCAAGTGCACGGTTCATTTCTCTCTTCAGCTCCCTTACGGCGACGCGCCTGTCCCAGAGGCCCAGCCAGAAATCGCGGAAGGCCTCACTGCCCCCGCATTCCCTGACCGCATCCTCGGCTTCGAGGAGTTTGGAGTATGTGGTTGCGTAGCCTTCCAGTTCAAGCACTATGCGGTTGAGCTGTTTGAGAGCTTCATAGGCCTCGTCCGGAAACATCCTATCTTCATATGCAAACATGAGCTTGATGTCGGAGATTGCTGCTTTAGTTTCCTTGAAGGGCTTATCTAATTTTTCGCGGTATTGCTCTTCATCCAGACAGAGATAATCAACGGCCAAATCCTCCGGGGACGGCAATCTGTCTTCAATGGGCACCGGCATCTCAAGCTGCCCCCTTATGTCTGCTATTGCCGACTTCAGATTAGAACACTCGTCTGCCTCCTCCTCCCCCATTTCGCTGGCGGAGAGGCGGGAAAGAAAACCGGGAATAAGCTTATCGATGCGTCGTTTCTGGGACTTTTTGCTATTCATGAGTTGAGAATCTGGAGGAGATTATATAATTTGCTGCAGTCTGGGTCCGGCCGGATTTGAACCGAGCCCGACAAACCATAAAAAATAATCTGGCTGTCCCGAGGAGCCTTCGGGCGACGAGGGACAGCCACCCTGATCAAACTCGGTGAGAGTTTGGGTCCGGCCGGATTTGAACCGAGCCCGACAAACCATAAAAAATAATCTGGCTG
>CAZJUS010000013.1:19013-20799 GCA_964549355.1 Candidatus Undinarchaeota archaeon
GACAGCCACCCTGATCAAACTCGGTGAGAGTTTGGGTCCGGCCGGATTTGAACCGGCGGCCTTCTCCGTGTGAGGGAGACGTCATAGCCGTCTAGACCACGGACCCTACTCGGCCACTTGAGCCACGAAGCTTGTCCGCACAGGCATTTAAAATATTTCAGTCGGGCTTGCGCATAAAAAAGTTGACATAGTATCCCGGCTTGCTGCTGTCCGGGTCGTTGGCTTGTCTTAAGACCTGGCGGATGTCAAACCCTGCTTCGCGTATCATCTCCAAAAGGGAAGCCTCGGTGTAGTAGAATATGGCGCGCTCGACCCCAAAAGATGTGCTGGTCCGGGTGTGGAACCTTTCGTCGGCAACAGTGCTGAGATAAACAACGCCTCCCCGCTTGAGAGTCCTGTAAAACTCCGAGAGGGCCTCCCTGATGCTGTCGGGTTGCAGATGCAGAAACACGGACATGCAGTGTATGCCGTCAAAAACCCCATCGCGATAAGGGAGCCTCCGCATATCACCCACAGCATAACTTCCACAGGGGTGCGTCTTCTTTGCCAGCCGGGCCAGCTCAGGGGACAGGTCAAGCCCATAAACATGCTCGACGCCCAAATCCAGCAGGTGCCGGACGTCCCTTCCCGAAGCGCAGCCCGCATCAAGCACCCTTCCTCTTTCAGGGAGCATGGCAACGAAAGCCTCACGCAGACTGTCCAAGCGCCCGGAGCGGTAGTCCTTCCACCTTTCGCGGTATGCCTCTGCCACTTTTCTGTCGAAATACACGCGGGCCGTCGCCTCCTCCAATTTTTTGTCTGAAAACGCCTCAGGCAGTTGCTCCATAGAGTCCAATTGGAAAGTTCTTATATAGCTTGCACCAAGGAAGGCTTATTTACAACTGCAGGATTCAATTTCATGGTGGACCTCTATTGGGAGAAAAGCACCGCCGATGCAGTCCTCCGGATTCTCAGCTTCCTCCTGATGGTGGAGGGTGTGTTCCTCTGGGTGCTTTCATACAGGGACCCCATCGTGATATTCACAGGCTTCGTGGTCTTCCTGATTGGAGACCTCGGGCTTCTGATAGGCAAGAGCCCTTTCTGGAACAACCTCTTTGACAGGGATTTCCAAAGGGCCAAAAAAATCCAAAAGGAAAGGGGGCAGGACGCCGGGGCCGGCGTAGTCGAGGCCAAACTGAAGCCCGCCGGAAAGCCGAAAAAGAAGAAAAAATCTGCCAAGAAAAATAAAAAATAACGGAGTAGATATTGGATGTCCAAGAACACAGGAAGCCGAACTTTCTTTGCATTTGTAATCAGGCTCCTCGGCATAACCCTGATGGTCGAAGGCCTCGGCATCTTTGTCATGTCCATGTTCGAGCCCCTTGTCATGCTGATGGCCATCTTCCTTTTCCTTTCCGGCCAATGCGGTTTCATGCTCCCCAGCACAGTCTCCTGGCATCTGGTTTTCGAAAACTACGAAAGCAGGAAAAGCAAAAAGAAAGTGAGGCGGAAGTTTGTGGAGACCCGGCTTGAGAAGATAATCCCAAAAAAGCGGAGGCCTGCCAAAAAGAAGCGGAGGGCCAAGCGCAGGCAAAAAGCAATTTTATAAAAGCTCAACCAAAAAACAAACGTACGGGTGAGCGGAGCGACCCAGTACTCGCGATCGATTCGAAGAATCGCTTCGCAAAAGTCGGGCTGGTAGTCTAGCTGGAAGGACGCCGGCTTTGCAAGCCGGAGGTCGGGGGTCCGAGTCCCCCCCAGTCCAACAAACTCTCACCGAGTTTGATCATGATATCTTTTGGCAGCT
>CAZJUS010000014.1:0-20009 GCA_964549355.1 Candidatus Undinarchaeota archaeon
AGGACATTGCCGGCATACCCCTCCATATAGAGGGGCATCAGGACGGAAGTGTGCCCCCGATGGCAGACCGCAGGCGCATCATTCACAAAAACATCAAAATGCTCCCGGAAGAAGTCGCAGAGCTCGTTGGCGCCCCCCGTCCTTTCAAGTTCGGTCGCCCGCAGATTCCTAATGAGGTATATCCCAGGAGTGCTGACTGCTGCTTTGATTCTGCCGTCCATGAGCGAATCAATATAGTGGACTCTGACGCCGCTGGCATCCTCAAGGGCCTGGGCAAGGAACCGAAGCTCCTCCCGGAAATCCGGGTCGCCCCTCCTGCCGTAATGAGTGGCAAGAACAACAGAATGCCCCTGCTTGACCCATTCAAGGTAATTGCGCAGCTCTTTTGCGTATCTTTTAGTTTTATAGCCCTCTGCTTCACCCCCATTCATATCAATCCGAACCAGAATTTTCTTGCCCGCGCCGTTCAGGCGGGAGGCGTCGAACAAACGGTGCTCCATAAGACGAGCAGGGGGAAGTAGTATAAAAGTAATACTATGTATTACCTTTCATTATTGGCGCCAATTACAACAAAAGTTTCAAAAATTTTCAAATCCGGTTTTAAGAAATGTCCTTGCGGTTGAAGAGGGCAACCCCCAGGCCCACCAAAAAGAGTGCAATGGCAACCCACTTCAGGAAAGAGTGGGCCAGTGTGTGGTATGTGGCTTTCTCAAGGCTCTGCAGAATGAAGCCGTGGTCGTAATCAATCAAAAGCCCCTCTTCAGGGATAACAAAGGTGCCTGTGAAGGTGCCGACCACCATCTGGACAAAAGGCACCAGCTTTATGCCGGCGCTTTCGAGCGCCCCAATGAACACATTGCCAAGGTCATAGCCAAGGTCGATCTCATCAAACATGAAAGTCCGGTATATGCCGGCACTCCGCACAGCCCCGCGGATTGGAATGAATGCAAAGAAAGTAAGAATCAGTATCAGAATCATTGGAACCAGAGCCTTAATTTTGCTTGAGAACATGGTGGAAATCGCTGCGGACATGGAGCCGAAAATTATTGAAACAAAAAATGAATAGAATGTCAATATTGGAAAAAGCGAAAGAACGCGGAAAAGTGAATAGAAATCCAGACTGAACAATGAAGCCCAAAGATAGATTGAAGCAAAAAGTGAAAGGGCGGACAGCACCAAAGCAGACAGGGCAAATGCCAAGAATTTTGAAAGGAGAAAGTTGACCCTTTTGATGGGCTTGCTTATTACCATCAAAAGCGTGCCGTCCGCTTCCTCTTGGGCCACAAAGGCGGAGCAGACAAGGGACGACAGAAGGGCGGGGGCAATGCCGCAGACCCAAATGAATGCAAAAACCAAAAAGAAACCTATCAGAAACTCGGTTTTCAGGGCCATCCCGGAATTGGAAAACATCTGGGCTTCCTTCGAAAGATTGATGAAAAGGAGCTGGGGTATCAGGACGACAGCCAGATAAATCAAAATTTTCCTCAGGCTGAGGATGTCTGAGATTGTCTTCTTAAAAACCGCCTTATTTACTATTCCCATTACCATCATCCTCCGCTTTTTCAATCACTCTCATGAATATGTTCTCAAGTGACATTGTCAATGGAGCAAACCCGTTGATGTTCTGTTCACTCCCTTTGAACATCGAGAGCAGGGCTTTTTTGAAAGACAAGGGGTCCTTCACAGTGGCTTCAATTTTCATGTTGTGATTTATCCAAGCTTTCTCAACCCCGCGAAGCCCTGAAATTTTTTTCACAAATTGTTCATTATTGACAGTATCAATTACAAAATGCTTTCCTGAAAACTTATCCCGAAGGTCACTCATACTCCCTTGGAGAATTGTGTTGCCCTTGTTCACAATAGCCACATGGTCTACAACTTTCTCAAGCTCCTGCAGGATGTGGCTGCTCACAAAAATAGTCTTGTTCTGTTTGGTGGCGAGGGTGCGGATTTTGCCAAGGACCTCATGCCTCCCAATCGGGTCGAGATTGGCAGTCGGCTCATCGAGAATCAAAATCTCCGGGTCGTGGATGAGTGCCTGGACTATGCTGAGCTTCTGCTTCATGCCCGAGCTGAAAGTCCGGGCATTCCTGTCGCGGAAGTCTTCAAGCCCCATCCATGCCAGCAATTCATCAGCCCGGCTCCGGGCTTCCTTCAAGGGCATGTCGCACAAACTGGCGCTGTATACCAAAAAATCGAAGGCGGACATTGAGTAAAAATTTGGATGCTCTGAGGAATAGCCGATCAGGGATTTGGCCTCCACACTCCCTGCAGGGTGGCCGAGGATACTTGCCTTTCCTTTGGTGGCCCTTATGGCGCCCACGAGCATTTTTATGGTGGTGGTCTTGCCGGCGCCGTTCGGGCCGATAAAGCCGTAAACCGTCCCCTTCTCAATGGAAAGGTTGAGGTTGTTGACGGCGGTGAGCCTCCTGCCGAAGCTGCCGAAGACCTTGGTCAGCCCCCGTGTCTCTATTGCGTTTTCCATTTCACCACCCTCATGACCAGATAAGCCCCAACCAAGACCGCAAGTATGGTGTTCAGAAGGGAAAGGCTGGAAGCTCCAAAAGTCCTAATGTCCTGCCGGAATATTTTTTCATATCCGTCCTGATTCACAATTGAAACTGCAAGCTCATGCTCCCCGTTGGAAAGCCTAAGCTCCACATGGTCCGTGCGGGCGGACGCGGAAAGCGTGCCGTCCACATAAACATTGGTAAAAAATTTGTCGCTTACATTTATTTTTACAATATTTTCTTCGACTTCAACCTCAGGTGCATCAGTTTCCAAAACATCTGTACTGTAAACTTCACCCTGTGTCCCAATCACAAGCGTCCCATCAGTCACTCCACTGCCATCAAAATGGAAAAATCCTTCAACTTTCCCGCTGGTGATATTATACATGCAGACTTTTCCGGATTCACTTTCCCACTCCATTCTTGGGAGTGTGAACACAAGCAAATCATCATCAACCAGTTTCACGTCGGAAACAAAAGACCATTCATCACTTTCCCATTCTGGTTCGTCAATTTCAACCTGCTTTATGGGGTTTCCGCTTTGTGAATCCAAAAACAAAATTTGTGAACCCCCTCCCCCATTGCTTACCATGGGCACTGCAAAATCACTAAGGCCGTCCCCATTCATGTCATCCACAACAGCAACTGCATTCATCCTTTTGTAGCGGTTCCACACACTCCAAAATGCATTGTCCCTCAAATATTCCCAAGTATATGAAGGCGAGAAAACTCTGATAAAACTGCTTTTTTCATTATAAATGAGCGCATTTTCCGAAATGCCGTCGTTGTCAACATCTCCAATCCCCTCAACAAAGGAAAAATCATGGAAACTTGCAGAATAAAGTGTCTTGTGGGAGAGAGTGCTTATGAAGTGGACCAGTGGGGGGCGGTTCGGCTGATTAGTTGGGACTATCAAATCCTCAACCCCATCTCCATCTATGTCTTTAATTTTGTGAATGCCGTCCCTCCAGACATCATTCATGAACCTCTGCCAAACAGGAGTATAATTTTGACCGCCATTCACACTTTCAACCATTTGATGATTTCCTTCCCAATCGAACATAACAAATTCTGAAACGTTATCACCATTAACATCATTAACACAAAAGACTTGATAGCTTCTGCCATACCACGGTGCTGTGAATTCACTGGAGTGATTGTAGTTTATTGCATTTTCATATCTCCATGTTTGGCTGTCTTTTAATAAAATTTCTTCGAATCCTGTCGCACCATCTCTCAGGACAACATAGCTGTCTGAAGAAATCACAAGGTCATCAAAACCATCACCGTTATAATCGCATACATCAATCGCATCTATCCGAGGCTTGTACGTCAAATATTCCAAGTCATCAAAATTAATTGAACGGAATTTCTCAAGAGTTTCCAGGTCGGCAGGATATCCCGCAATTTCAGCCAGCCATTGATTCACAGCGGAATCGCCGTAGATGCTTCTCGCACTGGCAAGCGCCCCCACCTTTATTTCCCAGGGGATGCTGTCATAACTGTCCCAATCAAAGGATTTGAGCGCGGAAACCAAAGTTTTGTTCAGCAGATATTCGTCCAATATGCCTGCATAAGTTTTGTCGGTTGCCGAAAACTGGTGCGTTGCCCCACCAGTTTCCGAATCAAGAATAATGATTTGGTCTTTGCCGTCATCTTCCGTGTAAAGGAGGGCGACCCGCTTGCTCAAATTTCCACTGTTCAGGATTTTGACATCCGAGATGTATCCTTTTTCATTCAAAGTTTCCGGCAGGATATATTTCCAAATCAGCCTACCGTCTTCCACTCCAATTACAAAATGCGCTTGAGTTTTTTCAAACAAACGCGAACCGACATCGTCAAAGAAAATCGAGACGTTTCCTGCTTTACGGTAGTTCAAAAATTCACTTCTTGGCAGATACCACAAAAGGTCCCCATCAAGATTCACAAATTTAATTTCACATGATGTTGCAATAAGTATTCCATCTCCATTCACTTCAATCTTATATTTGGACGACGTGCATGAGGGTGAATCAACAAGGATGCTTTCAACAAGAGCTCCATCTGCAAGGTCATAAACATCAATGGCGTCTTTTCCATAGCTGTTGGCCCCGCTCATGACATAAACCTTCCCATTGTAGATTTTCAGGTCGAGCACAGTTGAAGCAAGCTGCCAAATTATTTCCTCGTTCTGAATGGCTGCAAGCTTGTCTGAAGTGTATGCAACAGTCACATCTCCGGATTCTTCAAGTTGCAGGTTCTGGAAAAAGCTTCCGGATACGCCCATTTCGCTTGTGAGCTTAGAATATGTCGTGTACAAAACCTGTGAAGAATACGTTTTTACAACGTTTTTGGCCCCTGATTCAATCCAATACACGCTGCCGTCTTCGCACGCTGCCGCCAATCCGTCGCTGAGCGCCCAAACCGAGCGGGTAAAAGTTTTGTCGGTTTTATTTGAAATGGGATTGACCGCTTCATATCCCGGACATATCTCTTTTGCTTCCAAAAGCCGAAGCTGTGAATCCAGAACATAAACTACTCCCTCCTGGGTCGCCAAATAAAACCTGCCGTCTCTTTCGACAAAATCCCAAATGTCGTTATTGGCTGTAAAATTCATCTTTGGATTCCCGGAAGGACTAAGGATGAAAAATGAATGGCCTGAGCAGACACCAAAACCCTGACTTGTGCTTTTCACTTTCCAGCTTTTGGTTTGTTTGTCCTGCCACACAAGATTCAAATCAAACACTTTCATTTTTGGTTCAAAACTCCACAGATGCTGAAAGCCGGGAAAACTGTAGGCATTCACATTCGGAAACTGCTGTCCGGTCTCAGTCAATACAATTCGGTTTCCGGCAATCGAAAAGTCCGAAAGTCCGTTGGTGCCGAGATACGTGGCGAGGGTTCCGTTTTTGAAAAAAGCATAGACCATTTTCTGAGTTCCAACAACATAATAATCATCAGTGGAAATTATTTTGACCGGCGTCGAGCCCACCATGGGATTCAGCTGTGCTGAAAAAGCAAAGGGGGCCATAACCAAAAACATCAAAAGACCCAAAGAGCATTTTCGGAGAGCCAATAAACACCTAAAACCTGCTCACATTTAAACCATACCCTTACCAATTTAAATATCCAAAAACCCGCTGGATATGGCTGAACTGCTGTTTATGAAAGACTGCTATATTAAAAGATTCGAAGCTGAAGTCGCAGATATCCGGGAAGGCGGGGTGGTCCTGGACAGGACCGCATTCTACCCTCTTAAGGGCGGAGTCCAGGATGACAAAGGCATGCTGGTGGCCGACGGCAAAAAATACGTTGTGAGGGGAACCCGATGGGTTGACGGGGAAGTCATACACGTTGTAGATTCAACCGAAGGACTCAAGCCCGGTATGAAAGTGAATGGGGAAATCGAATGGGACCGCCGATATAAACTCATGAGGCTTCACACATCGGCGCATCTTCTTGAAGCAGTCATCTTCAAAAAAACAGGGGCGCTGATTGGAAGCGGAAGAGTCTCAGTTGACGGAAGCTATATTGGATTCACACTTGAAAAAATGGACCGCGAACTGATTGTGAATGCAGTTGAAGAAGCCAACCAGCTCATCGAGAAAGGTGCAAAAGTGAATATAAGTTTTATGAAGAGGGAAGATGCGCTGAAGGACCCCAATATGGTAAAGCTGGCCGGCAAACTCCCGCCGGAAGTCGAAGAACTGCGGATTGTTGAAATCGAAGGCATCGACAGGCAGGCCTGCGGCGGACCGCATGTGGCAGACATAAAGGAGATTGAAGGGATTCAGGTTGTAAAACTGAAGAACAAAGGGGCCAAGAATCGAAGGCTGTACTTCGAAGTTATTTGAGTAAAAACAAAGCCTTTCTTGCAATCAAAGCCCCCGCAGTGGCGGTTTCATCGCCGAAAAATCTTCGGGGCACCCCCTCGACAATATCGAAGCCTGCCTTTGCCCCTGAAAGCGAGCCGAGGACCTGGGCCAGCGTCATGCCTGAGTGCGGTTCCGGGTTGGTCACGCTGGCATGCTCAAAAACATCCATGTCCACTGATACGTAATCCGCATCCTTCACAACCGCGTTTATCTTTTTCATGTCAAGTGAATCCCCCGGAATCGTGGTTGAATTTTTCACAAATTCCGCTTCTTCTTCAGCAACACTCCGGACCCCTACAAGTGAACAGTTTTCCAGCCCTAAAGTCTCGGACACCCGTCTAAAAGTGCATGCAAACGAATATTTGGTCCCTCTGTCATCCTCCCGTGAATCTGCGTGTGCATCAAACTGCACATATTTCTTTATCTGGTTTTTTTCGTGCAGGAATTCGACAACAGGTATTGTTATGGAATGGTTGCCGCCCAGGACAAGAAATTTTCTGAAGCCGTCGCCCCACAAATCATCCAAAAACATTTTGGTCTCATTCACAAAAACTTCCGGACCCGGTCCGGGGACTATGTCTCCGGCATCAACCGCCCCCGTTTCGTGGACGCTCCGCCCCCCTTCCTCCCATTCAATCCCCTGGCTGGCCAGCCTGACAGCAATTGGAAACACTGCAGTGCCTTTCCCAATATAGCTCGTTGAGTCGTATGCAACCCCAAAAACCGCCAGCTTTCCGCCTCCGCTCCTTGGAAAACCAAAAAGGGACCAGCTCGTCGTCTTCACCTGCTCACCATTTCTCGCTTTTGAAGACTGCACACACAAGCGCGCAGACAGGATTGCCATCAATGCACTCGGCCCCGACAATCTTAGTCCCAATCGACTGGAACTTGCCCTTTCGGTACTGCAGCATGCTCTCAATACTGCGGTTTATTTTCCGGCGGAGCTCCCCCTCCGAAGAGCCGTTGGGTTCGACAAAAATGCCACTGCCGTCCTCCCTCTGCACCCATCCAAGGCCGGCCCATGCCTCCTCTCCGGGGACAGTCGCAAAACGGCAGCTCAGGACCACGTAAAGCTTGTGGCCGATCTCATCCACATTCTTCGGAGGCCTCCTGAAAATTATGTTTGAACCGGCTGGAATCACTGAGCTGAGGGGAATGAGGTTGTAATCAGCAATCCCGGCGCTGTACAATGCCTTGTCGAATGCCGCCACTTCCGTAACTCCGGACTCCGAGGCCCAAACCACCTGAATGTCCATTTTCATTTCTGCTCCGGAGATTTATAAGGGATGCTTTTGCTGAAGCTCGGCGAGTTTTCAACAAATGTTTCGAACTCTCCGCCCTCCCCCGCAGGGCTGAAACGGAATTTTTTTGACAGCATGACCAGCTCCTCCGCAACAGCGGGCGTAACTCTCCTGCCGACCCACCCGCCATCCAGGCCGTCTGCTGCAACTGAAACAATCACAAAACCAAGCTCCCGGGCCGCGGAACGGAGGTAATCTGCATGGTCCACGCCCCAGAGGGGGGCATGGCATGACAGCCCGTGGTTTTCACAGATGTCCTCGATACGGCTCCTTTGGTATTCGGAGCTGATTGCACCGGACAAAACCCCTTCAACGCCGTATTCAGCTTCAGCCTTGTGAATGGCAGCGTCAAGGTCTGCAACTTCTTTTTCTTTTTCGCCGGAAGTTTTGTGAACAATCAGAGGAATGCCTGAAGCTTCCGCCTGCTTCCTGATCAAGGATATATCAGGAGTTTGGAACATCCACGAATCGGATTTTTCAGGAAGCATCGTGATGATGCACCCTATTTCATAATTCATCCGGGTCGCAACCAGGACAGAGTACCATGAATCTTTCCCGCCTGAAACCAGTGCAGCAAGCTTCCGGTTCTTCGGCCAAAACTGCTTGAGATACCGCCCCTTCGGTTTCGGCAGGACCTTGGAGACCCCAAAGCCGTATTGGGCCGCTTTCTTGGGTTCATGCGCAGCCCCGCCGATTTTAGTCTCCGCGAGCCTCCGGAGGATATACTTGCCCGCAACAAATTCACTGGGGAACCCCATCGCCAGAGCCACAACTTCACTGTCAAGATAGGGGATGCGGACCTCGGCCCCTGCCATCAGGCCCGCAACATTCGCAAAATAAGTGCTCTGCTCATGGATGTTCCGCAGAGCCCACCAGTTCTCCAGTTTAGGCGACCTGTGCATGCGGGCGTATCCGCCGAACAGTTCATCGGCCCCAAACCCCGCCAAGACAACCTTTTTCCCTGCTTTTTCGGAGGCCAGATAAACAACCGCAGCCGCCTCCACTTTGACCGGGTCGGAGCTTTCTATAATCTTGGAAACTTCCCTGATTTTCTGCATCGCCTCTTCCTTGGAAACCTCACAAGCCTCCAGGGGGATTGAAAGCTTCTCTGCAATCCTCCCTGCACGCTCCAAATCCGAGCTCTTTGAACTCTTCAAGCCGACCGAAACTGCGGTATATCTTATGCCCATCTTTTCCAGATAAAATGCCAGCAAAGCAGAATCCACCCCTCCGGAAAGAAGCAGAGCAACAGGCTCCCTGCACCCTGCCACCCTTTTCCGCACTGCATTCTGCAGGGCGGAGTCCAAAACTTCCATGGCTTTTGTTTCATTCACTTTTAAAGTTTCAAATTCAGTTGAAACTTTGTGAACGGTGGGTTTTCCATGCAATGGGATTTCCAGCCTCTGCCGGGGATGAAGCTCCTTGAGATTGGGAAATGCTTTTCGTTCACTCGCAAAAGCAAAATACCCCGGGGTGTGAATATAAAACAAAGGGTAGATGCCCCACCGGTCTCTGGCGAGCCATATTCTTTCTCCATCACAGAAAGCAACTGCGAACGGGCCGTCAAACAAGTCGAGGGCTGAAACGCCTTCATTCACCAAAAGTCTGAAAGCCAGCTCCGCATCATTCCGCGCCGATATCCCGTGCTTTTCCGCCAGCTCCCTCCAGTTGTATATCTCCAAATTGCCGGCAAACCATCTCCTGCCTTCGACAAGAGGCTGCGGGACATTGCCTACGGTGGCGTGGAGAAGATGGCCGAGGAACCCGCCGTCCACCGGGATGCACCCGGCCCCGTCCCTGCCCCTGTGTTTCATCAGTTCCAGGGCTTTTTTAACCTTGTTTTCCGGCGCCCCCGCACCGCCTCCAAACCAGCCTGCAATCCCGCACATCAAAATTAATATAAGAAGTGCCAATAAAACAGTTTGTGGACCTGAAAATCCTGCTTGCACTGCTCTTCGTCCTGGCGCCGGTTTCCGCCTGCTTCTCGCTCAGGGATTTGAGTTCGGTTGAAGTCGAGACGCCTGTCAATGTTGGGAGGCTGATGAGCGCCAACAATGTGAATGTGGGCGTTGTGGGCTCCTTCCGGAATCCCATAGACCCAAACGTTGCGGTTGTGTTCAACGAAGACGGCTTCAGGCTGATTTTCCCGACCACCGATGCACAATTCTTCACATGCAGTGCAAAAGAAAAATATATTTTTGTGAAAGAAAATTGCTCAACGGGTGAATCGACATCCGAAGTCGGGAGAAGAATTTATTATATGGGCGACGACTTCACTTTTGAAGCATTTCAGCCCCCGTGCAATGAAAGCAAATGCCCGTGGATACTGTCGATGGATTACTTGGAGTTCCCGAGGGAGTATTTGATAAGGTGCTGGAACAATGTCGTCTGGTCATGCAAGCTTGTGAACAAAAATGTGGTCCTTGGCTATGGAGAAAACGATGTGAAGAGAATTGTGAATGAAACGCTCAGATTCATGGTCGAAAACCGGGTTGTGAATCTGGACAAACAGGACATAAATGCAATCACAGCAGTCGCAAGGCTCGGCTACTCCGGCCACAACAACAGGCTGGTGAAATCCAAAGAAGGGTGGATGCCCTACTACCAGACCGAAAATCCTGTCATAATCCGGCAGATGACGGTGGGGGGGTGCGGGAAGGGCGAAGTGGTTGAAGGTGTGCCGTCGGAAGTGATAAGCTTCGGGCCGTCAAAGGTCAATCCGGCTGAAAATCCTTTTGCTGTTTTCTTCCGCAATTTTCTCAAATTCCTCGGGTTTGACCTTGAGAAGCTTTGACACCGCTTCGGCATTCTTGGCAAGGTTGGCGGGCTCATTCCTGCCCGGCGCGAGGCCCAGGACCGGCGAGTCGGTCTCCAGCAGGATGAGGTCTTCAGGGAGCATCAGGACCATGTCCTGGATTTTCCTGCTTACAGCTACCCTGCAGTTTATCGAAAAATAGTAGCCGAGGCTGACCGCCCTCCTGACATCCTTTTTTGAACCGCCGAAGCTGTGGAGGTGCACCCTCTCCGCCCCCTCCTCTTCCAGGATGTCAAGCACATACTTCCCTGCCGAGCGGGAGTGGACAGTGACGGGCAGGCCGAGCTTTTTGGCCAGGCGGACCTGCCTCCTGAAGGGCTCGACCTGCTCCGGATGCTTCTCCCAAGGGTAGTCGAGCCCAATCTCGCCTATGCCCACAATTTCGGACCGGCGCTCCTGAATCAGCCTGAGCATGTCTTCAAGCTGTCCGAGGTCGCTGTAGGGGGCGAGGCCGATTTCAGGATACACCATGGAATGCCCCCCTGCAACTTTGAGGCATCTCAGCGAATCACTGACGTCAACGGAAGCGCTTATGACTGCCTTTACGCCGGCCTGACGCGCCCTTTGGAGGGCCTGCTCCAAATCAGCTTCAAAATCGGCGCCGTGGATATGGGCATGGACGTCTATCACAAAAACCCCATGAGCAAGTCTTTAATAAGCCCTAGGGACTAAAAAACTGTGGCAATGGAGCTGATAATCCTTGCAGTCTTTGCAATTGTGGGCGTGGTCCTGCTGAAATTTCTGGTTGGGATGGGGGAGCCATCCGGCCGGCTTCCGCCTCCCCCCTCTCCATACATGGGCGCCCCGTCAATGCCGAGCTACGGCTACTACAATCCGCCCCCAACACCCCGCCAGCCGAGGGTCATCAAGAGGAAAGTGATAATAATGCCGGAGAAAACAGTCCGGCGCCACACCAAGAGGAAGAGGAGGCTGAGAGCTTGAAGAGGCTTCCAGCCCTGCTGGTCCTCGGCCTCCTGCTGTCGTCCGCTTCTGCATGGAAGGTCGGCGACAAATTCTGCGAAAGAGAGCAGGGGGAAAGCTGTGTGAACAGCCCCGACTGCCCGACATGCATGGTCCGGCTGAACACGAGCATTTTCATCACCGAAACCCAGGGCCTGCTGGCGGTGACAGTGGAGAGCGGTGAACCCGAAAGCCTTGGGATCATACTGACAGTCAGCAAAAGCGACAAGGCGTTGTATTCAAAAATTCTCGAACTGCCCGGGATGCAGATGAGGTCTTATGAATTTCCAGTGCCCCGTGAAGAAGCAGACTACGATCTTGCAGTAGCTGCAAGGGACAGGGACATAGACACTATGTGGGCGCGGGAGTTTGTAACTGTGGAAGGCCTGGCTTCCAAGAATCCGGGTGCAGAAATATTCATTCCGGCTGTCGCCCTCCTGGTGTTCTTCGGCATCCTGTACTTCGGCCTGAGGAAAACCAAGCCCGCCGGGCCGTATGCAGAAGGCCCGGACTTTGTGCCGTACCCACCGACGGGAATGCCCCCGGCTCCGCCCGCCCCCCAAAGGGCGCCCATAGCTGAAGAGGAAATCATAGTGGTGCCGCGAAAGCGCAAGTATTATGTCAAAAAGAAACGGCAGAAAAAGAAGCAATAGGCATAAATCCAAGTGGCAGGGTATATTCTTGATGTCGCAGCCTGGGGGGCAATCCTAGCTACCCAAAGGGCGCAATAAAGTCTGTCAGGTCTCTGTAGGAAGAAATGGCCGAACTGGGCAAATTAGAAAACGTAGGCCATGTATCCGCATCCCACCTGCCGAAGACTTTAGAGCAAGAGGTGGCACGGCAACCGCTTTCAGGTTGAAGAGGGAAAACGGAAGTCAGTGTCCATCTCAGCTGGGGCCCAGTCCCAGGTGCCAACTTATTTTAGCAAGTTCCGAAGGGATGTAGTATGGAGCCTGAAAGTTCCTTCCACATCATACTGGCCTGTGTGCTCTTCATCTCCCTGTTCACTTATACTGTGCTGCCGGGCCCGCTCAACAGAATCACTGATTTGGCCAGCAGCGTAGGCTTCTTTGGATACAAAGTGGTACGGGGTCTGGGGGTCACCACGGATTACAGGATATGCAGTCTGCTCGACGCCTTCAACTACGGGGGCATGACTGCAGGGGTCTGGACTGAAGGCGCACAGGCATACACAAATATGTCCTGCGCAGTGCTTTCGGAAAACAAGGTTGCAATAGGCAGGTACGAAGTTGAAAAATACGGCGACCAGCTGTTCGGGACCGCCGAAAAATTCTACATTGAAAACCGACGGCAGGTCAACAAAGTCTTCTACGGCTTCTATATGTTCTTCGGCCTCATGATAACAGGGGTCATAGGGGACATCTTCATCACCTTCGGGCAGTTCAGGACAAAAACCTCCAACGCAATTGCAATCGGGGGCGTCGCCTCGATTGCCCTGACCATGCTGATAATGAGGACCGGCCCTTTCTGGAGCGGCCTGGAGCTTTTGATAAACGCAATCCCGGGGAGCGGGAGCATAATAGCATCCCTGCTTGCGGGTCTGCTCATAATGGGGCCCCTCTGGTGGATGCTGACGCACATCCTCATAGGATACAAAATTGCCAAGAAAGGCGCCATCGACCCGTTCAAAGCCATAGAAACTGCAGTCGCAACTGATGTAAAGAAAGGCACAGTCGGTCTGAAGGCTGTCCAGGGCAAGAAGTAAAGTATTTATGTAATGACGGGGGTGTAATTGCATGGTGAAAACTGCGGGCATAGTTCTGAGTCTTATGTTTCTGGTTGCGATGCTTCCGGCATTCGCACAAATATCCGAGAAATCAACGGGCGCCGCCTTTGAGAAAGGCATGAACCCTGTCATTGGAATTTTGAAGGGGGCGACCAATGTCGTGTGGAAGCTCATGCAGTTTTTCATCGGCAAGGACGATGTGTCCATTGCATACTTCTCATACAACCTCGGCTTCCGGGACAACGAAGTTTATATCGAGGACATGACTTACCAGAACCCTACAGACCTAACTGTGATGGACTTGAAGGGCAACTGCTCGGTCGGCTCGCTCACAATCGACAAGACGGACCGGCACATTATGGCAAACTGCGGTGATGTCCGGGATGCCAACCTGACGGACGGCACTGCCCAGCTGATTTCAACAGAAATCGGCGACTACAATGAAGACGGGACCCCGGGCCAAATCGACGACATCTTCAGGTACATACACAAACACCTCGGCCGTGACATCGTGGTCGATGACGGGGCCAAGGGCCAGATAATCCTGTTCGCCATTCTGATTCCTTCCCTGATTCTGTCCTTCATAGTGGCGGATTTCTTCATGAGCACCGGCATGCTGAGGACCATAACTGCCTACCTGATAAGCGGGGGCATAACCCTAATAGCCTTGAGGTCCGGAGTGTTCACAGGCCTGCTGAATATGATAAGCAGCATCTTCGGCGCCAACGGCTTCTTCCTCAGCCTGCTCGGGATATACCTGCTCTTTGCAATCCTGATTTGGTTCTACGGAGGCATCAGGAAGAGCTGGATGCTGTCATCCGAAGACGCCGCCAAGCAGGTCTCCGACGCAGTGGTGGAAGGCTTCACATACGACCTAAGGAGGGGCCTGATGGGCAAGAAGGTCGCAGACCAGCTGCTCATGCAGAGGGACAAAGACAAGAAAAAGTGATGAAATGGCGTTGGAAAACCTCACCATGAATATAAGCACTGGAGTATCCCAGTTCCAGGAAATAGGCGTATTCAACTACATTCTGCCGTTCAGCATTTTCTTTGTAATCCTGTTCGGGGTGCTCGACAAATACAAGATAGTAAGCAAGGACAAAAAAGTGAATGCAGTCCTGTCCATGCTGATTTCAGCCTTCATCCTGCTCTACGCCAGGATTACCGATATTGAAATTTTCTTCATGGAGTTTTACATGAAGATGGCCATCGCCATGCTGATCCTGCTGTTTGCAATGACGCTTGCGGTGTTCGCCTTCAGGGCGCTGAAGGAAAATGAAATGGTGCCGTCGGGCAAGGAGAATGTCTGGTCTTCGGTCATGGTGATGGTGTCAGTCATGATAATGAATGTGGCTTTCGGGGAGGCTCCGGGGAAGCTCGGCGTCTGGGCCAATGATGTAAGCGGGATTGTGCTGGCCTTCGGCTTCATAGGCGCAGTCATAAGCTTCTTCACATCCGGCAAAAGCAAGGGGGGCGGTGAATGATGGGATTCGCAGAAATGACTATGCGTCTGGCAGAAATGGGCATCTTCCAGTTCTTCATCCCCTTCGCCCTGTTCTTCATGATACTCTACGGCGTCCTGCTGAAATACAAGCCCTTCGGCGACTGGAAGGACAACACGGCCGTCTCAATCATATATGGCCTGCTCTCATTCCTGGTCGCACTCTTCATTATGCTCTACGGCCTCAATGTGTATCTTGAAAATTTCCTGGCGTGGGTGCTGGGCAGGCTGGGGATAATCCTGATTCTGATACTGGCGATAATAGTAATATCAGCTTTTACAAAAGGAGGGAGCGACCTTGGGTGAAAGCAGCAGCAAAATCTGGATGGGCATCGGACTCGCCCTCGTGCTTTTTCTTGTAGTCACCACGCCGGGCTGGAAGGACGTCCTCGGCGTAAAAGGCAGCTTCAGCCTCGGGGGCTATGCACCCGCATTAATCCTGTTGCTGATTATGGGCGGACTGCTGGGCTTCATGCTCATGGGCGGAAGCAGTGGCAAGGAAGAATAGGGCATTCATAGGACTGCCGTTATATTATGGGACTGCCCGGGACATCTGATTGTAGGTTATGCCCAAGTCGTTGTCCACCACTGCAAGCCACAGCAGTTTTTTGACCGAGTGGGCCACCCTGTTCATGCCCACAAGCGTGCCGGGGCGGAGGGAGTCGCCCTCGCCCAAGACCCACACCAGATATCTGGCGTGCTCCCGCGCCCCCCTTGCCCCCTTTCGGGGCGCCACCCCCTTTTCATAGACCCTGAAGTCGGCCCCGTATTTCAGGCCGGCCTTGAGCAGGTAGCCTTTCTTCCGGAGGTCTTTGTACACCAGATACTTCCTGAAAAATGATTTGTGCTTCCTCTCAAGCTTCCTGCGGAGCTCTTCAGGGGAAAGGGGCCTCCCTCTCTGGAGCACCTGGAGGTAGCCTTCCTCGACCAGGAACATTGCCTCCTCCGGGAAGAGCCACCAGACCCTGCCCGCCTTTTCGCCGAAGCCCCTTTCGACCAGCATGGATGAAAAAGTCTCCGGGCCCGCGGATATGCCGGTGGAGGTAAGCTCAGCCGATGAAAAATGTCTGAGTTTTTTCGTCAAACTTGACCACCCCTTTGTCCATGAAAGGCTTCATGCGCTTGAAGAGCGTATCGCGTACACTCTCATTTACCCCCAGCTCTTTGAGGGATGCGTTGAGGTCTATGATATTCATCCGGCCGTGGTGCTTGAGCAGTGAGATGGTCGGGTCCTCATGGGCAACCGAACCCGGCTTGAATTCCGCCGGCTTCACTGCCTTGGGCTCCGGGAGGGCGACAGGCGCCGGCCCCTCCAGCTTGGGGGCCACCTTGGGGACTGCGGACGACAGCTCCATCCTGCGGGCAATCGGGGCCTCAAGAGCCTCGACCCGCTTCCTGAGGTCTTCAACCTCCTTCCACAATTCCTCTACTTTGTGGACCCAATACTTGACATAGACATCATCAGGCATACGCTTTTATGTAGCTCCGGCGCTTATAAATATGTTAGCAGAAGCCGTCCTGTCCGCAACATCCCTCCTGCTGTTCTGCAAAACCCGCCTGTGGAGCTTCCTGGGATTGAGCGCTGCATTCCTGCTGGCCATGGCTTGGAGGCCCTTGTATCCATTGCTGGCCCCTGCCCTGCTTGCACTGGTTTTAGAAACTCTCAAGCGACTAAAGAAGACTTAAATAGTCTCAAGCGTGTGGTTGTGGATGCAGTCTGAACTGGCAAAGCGATTAAGCGGTATCGAAGAGCGCACCAGGATGTTTGAATCGCGCATTGAAGAGGTCACCAACCGCTTTGAAAGCTTCCGCATGAACTCCATCCGCAACCAGAATGAAGTGAATGAAAAAGTAAAGACCCTCATCAAGGCCTTGTCAGAAATGAAAAAAAGGACCGACGACATAAATGAAGTCCTCAGGCGGGTGGAGAGAAAACTGCTCAAGACTGCAAGCCGTTCGGAGTTGATGGAGATAGAGGCATACTTGAATATCCTCAACCCAATTGCATTAATAAAAAAAGGTGGACTCAAACGCGGTGATTGAATGGGATTATTGGGAAAAGTATTCGGCAAGAAAAAAGTTGGGGCGGGCGACCTGCCTGCCAGGATAATTTCAATGAGGCAGAACGGCATGTCCGATCAGGACATCGCCAACCAGTTCCAAGCTGAGGGCATCCCGCCTGAAGCTTTCGAAGCTGCCATGGCCCAGGCCAACGAGCAGATGGGAGGGCCGGGGCCGATGGGGCCTCCTCCCCCGCCAATGGAAGGCGGAGCTCCAATGCCTCCCCCGCCCATGGAAAGCGGACCCGTGCCTATGGGGGCGCCCCCTCCACCGGAAGGTGTGACTGAGATTGAAACGGAGTCTGAAGATATCGAGGCTCTGGTTGAAAAGCTGGTCAGTGAAAAAACCAAAGGCATAGAGATGCGGAGCAAGGACATGGAGGCTTCCATAGGAAAAATCCACGCAGACATCAATGAACTGAAGAACCTGACGACTGAGCTCAGGGAGAAATACGCCGGCCTCCAGGAAGAGAGCCTGGGCAAAGTCGAAGAATACGCCAAGGAGCTGGAGAATGTAGGTGCGCAGATAAAAGCCATGCAGAGGATTCTCAAGGACATAATACCTACTTTATCCGACAACATACTCCAGCTGCAGAAATTGGTGGACGACATCAAGGTCAAGAGGAAATGACAGTCATCCTTTGAAAAGCAGGCCCATCGAGACCGCCACCAGGGATGCAACGACCCAGTACTTGTATTGGGCCAGCTCCGCGCCTTCAATCACCAGCTTCCCGCTCAGATTGGTGTTCGGAAAAACCCTGACATCGTACTCCCCCGGCTTGAGTTCGGGGAATCTGGCATCGCGGTTGACGGTCTTGTTGAGTATGAGCTCCCCATCCCTGTACACTTCAACACTGCCGGGGCCCGCACCGGCAATCTGGTCCACAAAAACCGGTGTGACATTGACTGTGGTCGTCCAGTCTCCGATGGTGACCTGGGCGCTGGTGCAGATGCCTTCAAGTGAAACAACAGTGGTGGCGTTGTAGGGCACAAAAACAGACGTCTTCATAAAAGTGTCCCCGCACAATATCTCCACGGGCAGGCTGATGTCTGCGGTGGAATTCACTCTGCAGGACACACCGCCCATGCCCCCGCACTCCACATCAAACAGATGGTAGATCTCAGTCTGGTTGTTCACAGTCAGTTCATGGTCGCCCGGTAGCAGTGGCAGTTCAAGGGTCAGCGACGAGCGGACCTTGCTTGTCCCGTTGGTGCTGAACAAAGTAATGTTGTCGAACACCACATCCAGGCTCCCTGAAAAGTCAACGGCCAAAAGGTTGCAGTTGACCAGGGTAAACGCTACCCCGAAAACTAAAGGGAGTATAAAAGGGCGCATGAGATGTGGGGCCTTTGGAACTTTATAACTCTTATTATTACAAAATGACTACATACCCGGCCTGCTCCGAATTCAAAAAGGCATTTTTAGTCGGGCCGTCTGGTCAAATTATGCTTCTCCTTCTCCTGGGCCTGTCAATGATTGCGGCCTATCCTTTTTCAAGAGCTCTCTACTTTTCGCCGAGGCACCCCAGCCTGCTTTTCCTTTTCGCCCACGAGTCCCTGACGCACCTGGCCCTCAACCTGTTCGCCCTGATTCTGGTGTGGCTGATTTCCAAAAGGACGGGCACCAGGCAGAGCCGGCTGCTGCTCACTTTCTTTGTGGCGTCCTTCACCTCCCTGGTGCTCTCATTCATGTTTGACCTGCCGGTGATCGGAGCCTCGGTGGGGATCTACGGCATGATGGGCTATCTCATCCCCGAGATGGTGGACAAGATTCCGCTCCATTGGTCCTACTCCGCCCTTTCACTTCTTATCCTGCTCGACGGAGGCATTGCAGCCAACGCATGGGAGAAGCTCTTCCACTTTTTCGGCCTGACCTTCGGGGTGGTGCTGAGGTATATGACAGACTCCCGCAGGCTTTCGCTCATCAGGCAGATGGGCGAAATGGGCATGGGCTTTGACGTCTACTCGGTGCTGGGGGCTGCATACCCAATAAAAACCACTGTGAGGTATGACTGGCCATCCCTCATCCGTTGACGGTGCTGCTGCGGTACCAGTTGTCCGCAAATCTCAGGGCGGACCCAAAAACCCATCCATAAAGGGCGGCAGCCAAACCGAAAAGCCCCAAATCGCCTTCCGGGACGGAAGGGCCTTCGAAGCTGTCCCTAATTCTCCGGCCTATGCGACCGGGTTCTTTGTACTTCCTATATTTTTTACTTCGTATCTTAATGGTAAGTTTCCTAAGTGAACCGTCACGCCGATATTTGGCTACTGAACGGATACTAAACGGACACGCCTCCGAGCCCGGATCAGGTTCGGCCTGGTGATTGACATCATCTTGGGCAACCCTTCTGGTTTGGGCTTGTGGAGTCGAGGTGTCTGGTTGAGCTTGTGGAGGGCGTTCCCGCGGACATCCTAGATAGATATCCACCAGCCGGTCGGCCTGTTCTTCGGAAAGGTCAATAGTTCCACCTGAAAATGCATCGCGGAGATAAGTCTGTAATGTTGGTCCTCCAGCTGAATAGGTTTCCTTTCGCATTTCATCCAAGAAGGATACTAAACCTTTCAGCTCGTCTATATGTTCATCAGGATTCTGCAAATAAGTTCGAACATCTTCAGGAGACAACCCTTCATGCGACATATAGTTTGTAAGCTGATCAAAAAGAGTTACATTTACTTGAGGAGGATGTGGTAAAGATGGGGTTTGTTGGTCGGTCTCTGTATCAGTTTCATCCAAAACGGGCCCATCAACTGTGGCTTCTTGAGTATCGCTTGCGTCCTCACGACTTTCCGGGCTTCTGTAAACCTCAACCACCTGTTCAGCTTGCTCATCAGTCAGATCAGCTATTTTCAGGCCTGACAAAGCTTTCTGAAGATAAAGTGGCAATTGATTTTCGGCGTATCCCTCTTGTTTTTTTAATATATCCTCGAATACACCCATGAATTTTTTGAGGTCTGATTTGCAGTTTTTGGGTTCAATTATCCTTAATCGGACATCTTCAATATCGTGCCCCATTAGGCCCATCGCCTCATTAAAAGCATCCTCCTGAGCCCTATAAGTGGCCTCCTGGCGTTCTTCATCAACCGCATCGGAACTGCTGTCAGTCGGTGTTTCAGCATCGTCGCTGACAGGTGCATCATTTTTTTCAGCACCCTCGGAAAATACGGACTCATCAGCATCTTTACTTTCTTCCTCTTCATGCTCTTTTGAAGCCCCTTTCGTTTCATAAATTTCAGCATCTGGAATTTCTTTCTGGGCGGAAG
>CAZJUS010000015.1:0-18622 GCA_964549355.1 Candidatus Undinarchaeota archaeon
ACGATGCCGTGCTGTTCGACACTGCAACGCAATTTGCTGATGAGCTGGCCAACCTCTCGAATGAAAATGGAATGGTCATCTACTCTATGTTTCCTTATATTTTCAAAACTGCGGAACGCTCTGCATGGGTCATGGACGATTTCATATACACTTCGGGGGACTATCTTGCAGTGGACCCCCGCTTTTTCATTAAAACTCACCAGTCCGATTGCATAATATCCAAGTTTTCAGAAGTGCACGGCATACCGCTTTATAATTTCAGTTGCACCCTCAACCCGAGCAGGTTCATAGGCTTTCATAAACCCCCGTAAGAATTTATATCAGGGCTGTTTGCATATTGCATGGGCAATTCAAAACTTTTTCTCGGTGCAGACCACGCAGGCTTCGAGTTGAAGGAAGCGGTAAAGAAGATGCTTGAGCGTGAAAGACGTGAATTTGAAGACCTGGGCGCACACGATTTTGATGTGGATGACGACTACCCGGATTTTGCAAAGGCGGTCTGCGAAAAAATTCAGAAGGAAGGCGGGAAGGGGATTCTGATCTGCGGAACGGGGCAGGGGATGGCCATCACCGCCAACAAGTTTCCGGGAATCAGGGCGTCCGTCTGCTGGAACGAAAAGACAATTGAGGTTGCTGCGGAGCACAACAAAGCAAATATAATTTGTCTGGGCGGGAAAATCCTGTCCAAATCGGAAGGAATGAAATTGGTAAAACTTTGGATAAAAAGTGAATTCACAAATGAACCCCGCCACATCCGGCGCATCAAAAAAATCGAAGCAATTGAAAAAGAAAATCTGCATCTTCAGTAAGGGTCCCAGTTTTTCACTTTTTTGTGCTCTGGCATTCTTCCCCGCGGGTATTTGCTGAAAACTTTTCCCCATTCACTCTTCATGAAATTCTTGATATGTGTTTTCCCCACAGTGGGATACCACAGGTAATCATGGTAGGCTCCTGAAGCAAAGATGAAAAGCTTGAAAATTGGAGAGTGGAAAAGCAGTTTATGGAGCCATTGAATGCCTGCAGTCCCTTTCCGTATTTTCTGGTCCCAATTGATTACGATGCTTTTTTTGGTCCTGAAGTCCAAATCCATTTTTAGGACTGCTTCTGCATCATCCCCCAGGATTTCGAGCTGGTCCACATCCCCAATGCCGAGCCCTCGGTCATGGGCCATCCTGATATAATCTATTTTCATCGGGTCGAAGCCCATAATCTTTGCAGACACTGCATCAATGGCTACTTGGTCCGGGCTTGCCAGGATGAGGCCGGCTTCACGGGGGATCATGGTCCTCGGTCCCGCCCCGTCGCCCGCCACAGTCCCGTCCATCACAGCGAAGACACCTTTGTGGATTTCCTTTTGTATCGCCAGCAGGTCCACCAGGACTTCATGGATTTTCTGATGGGCGTGGTGCCTGTACTTTGGAATCAACCCGCCGAATGCATTTTTCATGGCGCCCGTTGTTGTGGTGTGTCCATGGGTTTTCATAGTCGGCAGGTGGATGACATTGGAGCCCATGAACATCTTTGGCACAAGAATCTCCGGGAACAAATCAGTCAGGGCCAGCATCTCCGCCTTCGGTTCATAGTGGATCCACTCAACATCAGTCAGCGGTTCGAACGGAATGCCGTATTTTTTCAGGACCGGCAGCCACTTGTTTTCATAAGCCCCCTCCCAGGGCTTGGTAACCACCGTCTGGTTCTCAACAGGGTGGATTTTCGACTTTTCGTATCTGTCTGCAGCCAAAGCATGCAGGACGCCGTCAAGCTGCCACGGGGGAGTTGAGCAGGCGGGAAAGAATTTAGTCCACGAGAGGTTGATTTTGATGATTGTGCTGGCAGTTTTTTTGACTGTTTTTTTGTAGCCGGCCAGTTTCATGACTTTATGATAATCCTCGACCACCGTCTTTGGCGCGGTCCTGATTACCGCAACTTGGCTCATTCAATAAATTGTCTTCCAGCTTAAAGTTTTTGTGCACACCCTTTTTTAAATCGCCCTGCCTACCAACTGCATGGAAATCTCAGAAGCTGTAAAGAAGCCCTTTTCCGACTGGAGCAAATTTGCAATTGGTTCCCTTCTCGGGTTGATTCCTGTTGTCAATTTTGCCGTCAACGGATTTGGGCTCCAAAACGTCAAGGAAAGCAAGAAACTTCCGGAGTTCTCATTCAATTCCTGGGTCCTCGGGCTGAAATGCGTTGGAGTCAGCGTTGTCTATGGACTGCTGACGCTCCTGATTCTTCTGCCTTTTATATCCGGGCCGATAATATATATTGCGGGCCAGATCGCTTCGGGCAATATGCCTACTGCAAGTACTTTCATATCCGTTGCAGGCAGTGCTGTTTTTGCTTTGCTGGTAACGATAGCTACAATTCCCGCCCAGTTCGGCGCAAGGCTCAAGCTGGCCCGGACTGAAAACTTCGTAGACGCCCTCAATATACCGGAGGTCATCAAATACTCCTATAGGTGGAGCTTCATCAAGCATGTCCTCCTGGCAATGCTGATCGACCTCCCGATAGCCGTAGTCTCGGGTTTTGTCCCGATTGTTGGAACGGCGGTCGGCATGTATGTGATGGCGGTCTTTACGTGGACCTATGTGGGGGCCAACGCACCGAAGAAATAGGAGTCGCTGGCCAAATGTGCTGGCTTGAGCTTCGCAGCTCACCAGCAAATTTGTTTTTTGTTTGGGCCCGCAGAGATTCGAACTCTGGACCTTCGGCTTATCAGACCGACGCTCTACCGACTGAGCTACGAGCCCCAACTTTGCGAAGTTGGATCACGGTGCCTGCTTCGCCTGCTTCGCGGCTCAGCAGGCAGATTAGTTTTGATCAACCTTTTCTTAAAAGGTTGACCGACTGAGCTACGAGCCCGAACTTTCACGAAGCGACTCTCCGAGTCGATCACGGTGCCTGCCTCCGGCAGGCCGAACTGGTTTGCGCTTCACAGCTCACCAGCACGCTTATTTTTGGTCTTTGTGTTTAAAATACCTTTCTAATGCCGTAGCTTCCGGTTCAAGACCGGGGTGACGATATGGCCGCCCTCAAGGCTGCCGAACACCCGGCATTTCTTTTCGCCCCAGTACCAATAGTAGAAGCCGACATAGGCGCAGACTATGGCGTCCATTAAGTCCTCCCTTCTCTTGAAGGCGTAGCCCTTCAAACCGCGCGACTTCTCAAAGATGCCGATTGGGATAAAAAGCCTGGGCACTTCCCTTTCAAGACCGAGCAGGAGCTGTTGCAGTCTGTCCATCGCATGCCACCGGACTTCATAGGACCTGTCTTTGCGGGCTTTGTATTTCAAGACTTTCGGCAGCCTGAACAAAGAGACCATAGCAGGGTGAGGATAAACCTCAAGCACCTGGCGGGTTTCGGCTTTTCTTTTCAAATAGGGCGTGAACTCAATGCCTTTCTTTTCAAGGAGCTTCACAATTTTCTCTCCGCGGAGCCCGCCGTATTTTTTCAGGACAGTCCGGTTGGCAGGGTACGGGCCGGCGTCGTATTTCTGGAATGCCTGTTTTATGTGCTTGTCGCAGACGCGCATGCCTGTCTTGTTCGAGACACGGAGCGGTGCATCAATGGCGACCAGACACGGCCGGCCATCGACTGAGTCCATTATCCTTTCCACAATCGCCTTGTCCGATTTCAGGCCGACATGCCATTCGTCCAGACGGCCGGTGTTGCCTCTTTGCTGGGCTTCAATTACTGCAAATCCGGAATCGTTTTTGTTGGACCATGCCAAATCGACGCCCACAAATTTCACAGAGTCGGGAGAGGGATTTGCACCCCCGTAAAGCAGATCTGCAGTCTACCGCCTAGCTACTCGGCCATCCCGACGCTCTAATAAGAGGGCCCCGGCTTAATAAAATTTTTTTGCCTACCGCAGGCCGACGCCTTCCGTCTTCCTGCGGCCAAGACTGCTGGGCAGGGTGTATATCCGGGGCTTGCCGTCTGCCAGCCTTTCCAGTTCGTGCAGATATAGCACCACTGTCGTATGGAGCGCTCCGTACCTGCCTTCCAATTCGCGCCTCATACTCCCGCTTAGACTGCTGTCGCACAGGCATCCCCGGGCTTTTTTGAGGGGCCCCTCCACTGCGCCTTTCAGGCTTTCATATTTCAGATGATGCGGGCTTCCGCTTTGCTCCACTTTCGCGACCAGGTCCCTGGCAAGCTTCAGCTGGTAAATCCCCTTCAGGTACAGCTCAAGGGCCTCAAAATAGGTTTCAACAGCATCGTCCCTGAAATCCCGGACCTCCGCCCTCAGGCGGGCCAGGCCCCTGCCGAGTATGCTTTGCATGTCTTTTATGCCGTCCCATTTCTCGTAGCTTTCATTGGCCTTTGAATAAAGCCTGCGGATATCCAAAAGCAACAGCTCCCTCTTGGAGATGGGCCCGCCGGGGCGCAGCTCTTCCTTTCCATGCACAACACTGCAAGGCGCAGTTGCTTAAATTTGTTTTTTAATGGGTTTTGGGCTGATGGTCTGCTGGTAACCTGCTTCTTCCATCATCCGCTCTGTTTCCTGCCACCAATCCTCGAGATAATCCCTTTTTTCGGACGGCATCCCAAAAGTCAGATATTTGGTTATTTTGTTTATGCATGCATTGACTTGCTTGGCCTGGTTTTCGTATTTTCCCGTTTCCAAAAGGCGGTCCAGCCTGTGGATGTTCTCAGCACATACCCGGTAATAGCAGACCGCATCCCATGCCGGCGAAAGCTCTCTATCAAAACCCACCTTCTGGTCCACCCAATCCATCCAGATGTCCAGCTCTTCCAGGCCTTTCAAATCCAATTCTAAGCTCCCCTGCTTGAAAACCGCATCAACCTCTTCATAAGTGGTCTTGATATATTCCGGGAGGCGGGAGCGGATGTATTCCTCTGCCGAAACAATTTTTGGAAGCTCCATTTTTTAGATAAAAGTCTGAATTTAAAACTTTTTCAGGATCAATCCGTTAAGCTTTTTAATAGGATAGGGAATAGTTGGCACATGGACTTGCTTCTGATGGTGATGCTCCTCGGCTTTGCCGGGCTGGCCTATGTGGCTTGGCTCGTCAAAAGCCTCCTGGGCAAGCCGAAGGGCCCGGCCAAGATGCAGGAGATTGCACTGGACATCAGGCAGGGCGCCGATGCCTTCCTTTACCGCGAGCTGAAGACCATCGGGCTTTTTACAGTCCTGCTCACCGCGCTGATTTATTTTCTGATCGGCTGGCAGACCGCAGTCAGCTTTGCGATTGGGGCTGTTTTGTCGGCTACAGCTGCTTTCGTCGGCATGAAAGTATCGACTCTGGCCAATGTCCGCGTGTCTGCAGCCGCCATGGACGGGAAAGGCAACGACCCGGGCGTCATTGCCTACAGAGGGGGTGCAGTCACCGGGCTGTGCATCGTTTCCATGGCCCTGATAGGCATCTCGGGGCTTTATCTTTGGTTCAGGGACCCTCTGCCTTTGGCAGGCTTCGGCTTCGGCGCCAGTCTGAGCGCCCTCTTCCTGCAGCTGGGCGGGGGCATCTTCACCAAGGCTGCCGATGTGGGCGCCGACTTGGCAGGCAAAGTCGAGAAGAATCTGCCTGAGGACGACCCGCGCAACCCTGCAGTAATTGCCGACCTGGTCGGCGACAATGTGGGCGACTGTGCAGGCAGGGGGACGGACCTCTTCGAAAGCTTCAGCGACAATATCATTGCGACCATGATACTGGGCCTGAGCTTCGGACTGCTGATCGGCCCGAAAGCAGTCTTCTTCCCCATCCTGGTGCAGGCTGTCGGCCTGATTTCAACCATGGTGGCTGTGCTGTTCCTGAAAAAAACCAAACACGTGCTGAATATGATTTATGCGAGCTTCGGGGTGACCGTTGCAGTCACTCTGGCCGGCCTCTATTACCTGGCCGTGTCATATATGGGCAACGTCCAGCTTTTCTATGCGGGGGCCATAGGCCTCCTGACTGCAGTCGCAGTTGCCGGCATGGTGCTGTATTACACTGACGTCCGCTTTGAGCCCACGCGGACTGTGGCGGAGTCCAGCTTCAAGGGGACCGGTGTGCTTTTGATACAGGGCATGGCCTACGGCTTTGAGTCTGCAGTGGGCCCCATGGTCCTGATCGGCGGTGTAATCCTGGGGGTGTATGCCATGTTTGGTGCGGGCATGATGGGGCTCTACGGCATTGCATCCGCTGCACTGGGCATACTCTCAATGACAGGCATCATCATGGCTGCGGACACCTTCGGGCCGATTGCCGACAATGCAGACGGCATCGGCGATTTGAGCGGCCACGGCAGGCAGGTCAGCAAAGTGACCAATGCTTTGGATGTTGCAGGCAACACCACCAAAGCGACCACCAAAGGATACGCGATGGCCTGTGCGCTGATGACCAGCATAATAATGCTTTTTGCCTACCTGCATGAAATTGCTGTCCATGAAGGTGTGGGTTTGATGTCCGTTGCCGTTAATTTGACCAATCCTGTGAATGTGGTTGCCATCTTTTTTGGTGCGACCCTGCCTTTCCTGTTTTCGGCTCTGGCCATAAAGGCAGTCGGCCATACCGCCGACAAGATGGTGGCAGAGGTGCGCAGGCAGTGGAAGGCGGACAAAGGCATACTGAAAGGCAAGAGCAAGCCCGACTATGTGAGGTGCATTGACATTTCGACTGCAGAGTCGATGAAAGCCATGATAGCGCCGGCGGCGGTTTCAGTCCTGACCCCTCTCGGTGTTGGGCTTCTTCTTGGAGCTAAAGCTCTGGCAGCCTATCTTATTGCTGTGAACACGGTGACCCCTCTGCTGGCGCTCTTCATGTACAACAACGGCGGTTCGTGGGACAACGCCAAGAAGTTCGTCGGCGAGACCATGAAGAAAAACGGCAAAGAGGGGCCCGCAGCTTACAAGGCGGCGGTCGTAGGGGATACACTGGGGGACCCCTTGAAGGATACTGCAGGGCCGAGCCTGCACATCATGGTGAAGCTGCAGAATATAGTGGCGATAACCTTGTTGCCGTTGTTCCTGTGAATTGGAGGGGAACTAACTATCTATTAAGCAGCGTTACTTCACGTAAGTAATATTTCTTCAAGTTGAGGGGCTTCAGAATTTCTATCTCCAGAGGTTTGGACCCGTAAGAAAGTTCCCCGCCCGGGACCCCGATCACATAGTGGCTCCCATCGGTCGCCTTGTAAACCGGCAGAGTGCGCTCTTCATAGCTGATGAGCGCCTCATGATTGCAGTCCCCCAGCATTGTTCTGTTGTTAATAGTGACATCATTGAGCAAGCCAACCCCGGAGAGCTCCTCCTCAGTCCGGACCACACGCGTTTCAATTTTGCTGCTGAACGCATTCATCAGCCTATACTTCTCTGTTTCAGGGATGCGGGTTGCGACAATTGCATGTTTGGGGCCGTCAAAATCAATGTCTTCGGCGCAAGTGGCCCCGATATATGTTTTGACATACTCTGCTTCTATACCCAGGGACCCAAGGAGATATTTAGCCAGCTGAACGCCATGCCTGCAAACCCCCTTCAGTGTCGGTGCTCCTGCGTCCTTGTCCATTAGAAAGTTGATCATGTCTTCCTCATCATGGACGCCCATTTTGATGGTCAGCTCAAAATCATAGGTGAAAGTTTCCCGGACTATCTCCGAGACGGTCTCCAAAATATCATCCACCTTGACCTTCTTCCCGTTTTTTTCAACCAAGGACCTGTAGAGTTCCCGCCCTTTTAAGGAGAGCAAATCAGGTATGGGGACGTCGTAGACCTGCCCCACGGTTTGTTTTTTCGGTTCTCGGAGGGTTTGGAATGCCACGGGAAATAGGGGCGTTTGGTATTTATTAGTTTTACTACTCTAATGTGGGTATTATTCCACATGCCTGCCACATCGGGGCCCGTCCGGTGGACTGTTCCCCAGCCTTATAAACTGCCGGGGGTCCTGAAACTATGGGGGATTCGGACTTGGACGTGGTTTCATTGATTGAAAAGCTTAACAGGGCTTTGGCGGACGAGTGGCTGGCATACTACCAATATTGGATGGGCGCCAAACTGGCAACCGGCGCCATGAAGGAGAAAGTGGTGGAGGAACTTGAAGAGCATGCCGGCGATGAACTGAGGCATGCTGGCATGGTGGCGGACAGGATAATCCAGCTGGGCGGTACGCCCATCCTGGACCCGAAGGCATGGCATACGGCGGCTAATTGCGGTTATGAGGTGCCGGAAGACCCGTCGACCGCAAAACTGCTGGAGCAGAATATAAAAGGCGAGCGGTGCGCCATCCGGGTGTACAAGGCCATTATGGAAATGACTCAAAACAAAGACCGGACGACCTTCAGCATGGCCGAAGAAATAATGCAGGATGAAATTGAACATGAAGAGGACCTCAAAAAAATTCAGGCAGACATTGGGAATTAATGTCTTGACATGCTGCAGGCAACCTTGTCTATTGCATGGGCGATTTGCTCAGCAGGAGATGCAACCAGGTCTTCCAGCTCTTCATCAACCGGCTCAAAGCTTCCGCCCCGGCGGACATTCACAACGGGGTCGTTTGAGACCCGCGAAACTGCACCGCAGAATTTGCCGTCCACTACATAGCACCGCACATCCCAGAACCTGCCGCCCTTCAATTCCAAGTCAATTCGGTTCTGCATCACCATCGGCTCTCTGAATCTGGGGAATTCACTGGGGAAGTCCTCCCAGACATTCACGCCTTTCCCGCCCCATCCGAAGATGGGCTTGAGCACGACACCGTTTTTGAATTTTTCCAGCACCTGCTTTGAAATCCTCTCCGCTCCCGCTCCGGAGAAGACCATAAAGTTTTCAGGGGTCCTGACATCGGTCAGATTCCGGACTATCATAGCGGACAAGTGCTTGTCTGTGGTTATGCGGATGGCCTCTCTTGGGTTGGCCATGAAAGCATTGCCGTTGTAGACCTGTGCAAAGCTGAGCAGATTGAACAGAAGAGCGTTGGGTGTGAATGTGGCTCCTTTTTCGTCCACCAGCTCAGGGGTGCGGTAGTCCTGATACTCAAAATAGCATTGGTGGGTTGGGAAGAATCGGTTGAGCTGCTCCAGCTTCCAGTCGTTGCCGGCATCTTTTTCTTTCCTGCGCACTACAATTGCAGCTTCCGGCCTGCCCCGGACTCTCCTGCCCACGACCTTGGCAAGCTCTTCGATTGGTTTGGTCATGCCGGTGCCCATCAAAAGCTTGGCGCCGGGAGCCGAGTTGGCTTCGATAAAGACCGGTTCATTCTGCTTGTCAATTATGAAATCAATTCCGCCGATTATGAATTTTTTGGTCCCCATTCACTCCACCCACTCCTTTGCAACCCGGGCAATTGCAACTGCCAGCTGTTCGTATTCACTGGAAGGTTCCTGTTCACTCCTGCCTTTTTTATTGAATTCGACAAGGGCGCCCCGGACCGGTTTGTGGACGTGAGACTTCAGCACATAGTCGCTTTCACCCGTCAGCCTCTTCCAGGATATGCCAACTTTGAGTCCGGGGTTTTTTGGGAGGGTGCGGACGACCATCGACCTGAATTTGTGGGCATTGACAAGTCCGCCGATATACTGCTTCCTCCTGCCGAAGCCGAGCAGGACATCGTATTTTTTGTTCATCATGCCGTGGTAGGTGAGTATGAATTTCGGCCTTATTTCATCGATTTTTTTGTGGAATTTTTCAAGCAGAGGCCTGCCGGAGGTGTCGGCATGCACTGGCATCAGGACGGGATGTTCAAGCCGGCTGTGGCCCAGGCGTGCAGTAATTCCCCTGCCCAAATCTTCCGGGCTTCTTGCAAAATCCACTTTGTTGCGGGGAATCCGGGAGACCATCAGATGCCCGCCGATTTCCCGGGCGGCTTTTGCAGCCAGGATATCGGTGGCCCATTCACACATATTGAAAATTACAGTTTTCCCTTCTGCCTTCCATTCAATTTTTTCCCCGCCGATGTGGGGCGCAACAATCAGCACTGGAGCCTCTCCAAATTTGTAATGTTCAACTTTCGGACCAATCTTTTTCCGTTCAGCACCTTCCGTAATTTTTTTGAACTGGCTCCACGCCACAAGATTACCTCCAGAAAGCTCCCTGCCTCCTAAGGTGCTTCACAATCTCATCAGCAATATTTTTTGAGGTTGCTTTTTCCAGACCCTGAAACTGTGCATTCACATTGGCCTCAATTACAACCGGGCCGTCCGGCCCCTGCATTATATCAATCCCGCAGATATCCATTCCGAGAATTCTTGCAGATTTGAGTGCCATTCTTTTCTCCTCACGACTCGGTTCGTATTTTACACCTACGCCGCCGATTCCAATATTGGAGCGCATTTCACCTTCTTTTGCCTTCCTTTTCATGCTCCCAACAATTTTTCCTCCGACAATATAAATCCGAATATCCTCGCCTTTATTGGGGGAATTCACAAATTCCTCCACAAAAATGGGCTCCTTGAATCTTTCCAGTGCATCCATTACGCTGACTGCAGACTGCTTCGAATCTGCAAACATGACTCCTGCACCTTTCGAACCATAGAGCAGTTTCATGACAATGGGATATTCCATTTCATTCAAGGCCTGCTCAAGAGTTTCCCTTTTCACTGCCATATGGGTTTCAGGAACCGGAATACCCCTTTCCTGCAAAGCCAGCAAAGTCAAAAACTTGTTGTGGGACAGAATGAGGGATTCGGGTTGAATCGGCAGGCGTTTGCCCTTTTCCTGGAGCAGGCCCAGGATGGTGCTCCCGAAATTTTTATATGTGCGCGGAATCCTGGGATAAATCACATCATAGTTGAAGAGGCTTTTGTTTTTGTATGTCAGTTCAAAACTGCCCTTCCGAATCTCGACGTTGATTTGCGGTATGGCAAAATAGCTCACGCTGCTGAAGACCTTGCCGGCCTCCTCGATTATCCTGATTTCTTCATAGCTTCTGTTAAGGGGGCCCAATATTGCCAATTTCATTGCCAATCCACCTCGCAATTGCAGCAAATCCCTTCGCAATTTTGCCGATTACATCTTCAACTGAAAGCTCCTTCTCGCGGACGCATTCACCAATAACCGATACCATTTTTACTGCAGGGTCCTGCCCCCCGACTTGTTGGAATATCTTGAAGTTGGGGTAAAGCAGGACTTTGCTGATTATGAATCTTCCGCCCGTCTTTACAAAAATTATTGAGCAAAAATCTGTGCGCAATGTCTCCCTTACTTTTATTGCGGTTTCCTTCATGTCTTGATTGATGTTGATTGATTTTCTTTTGCCCTTCACATTCTCATATGCAATGCAATCATTGCCTGCAACAAAAACTACCGTCGTCGTATCTGTCTTGATGGGCTTCTGCATCACCATCATATTCCCGGGTCCAAAAAGTGAAAGAACTCCTTTAAGCGTATTTTCATTGTTCACAAGGACCCGCTTGCCCCCCGGAGCATTCACAATAACCGGAAATTTGAAATTCTCAACAATTGCATTGCATGCAACATCCTGGGCGACTGCGAATGTCTTTCGGATGGGGAGCCCTGCCGATGCCAGCTTCTGGAGGGTCAATGGGTGATTCCAGAAAGAAAGCAGGGTTTCGCTTCTGACGGAAACATTGGTTTTTTTTTCAAGAGAGCGGGCAATGGCATAATAAATTTCCTTCCGCGGGGCGTCAGGCAGGATCAGCACATAGTCAAAATCTGCCAAATCATACTTTTTGTAGGTGGTCTTGATGCCGTCCCCGACCGAGATTTTTACTTCATCAAAGGGGGCGTAAACGGCCTTTCGAAACGCCTTCTCAAAAGCAGGCAGAATTCGGCTTTCTTCTTGCTTGGGACCTACAACTGCAACCCTCAGGCTGAACACACCAGTTTTCTTGCCACCCCTCTAAAAGCTTTAGCCCCGTAGAAAGGTTTAAAACGGAGTTAATTTCGGGGAATCCGCCTATCAATTACGCCCGGCTGACAGCTACTGCTCCAGAATAGCATCCACCCTTTCTTTGAAATCCGCCATTCTTTCCCTGAAATTCGAAAAACACTGCCATGTGCCGTTTGAGTCCATGCATAAGTCTTCAGAAGACATAAACAATAGCCAGCCGAGGAAGGGTTCTCTATAGAGCCGGTCGCCTATGGTCAAGTTTCCCGACCTGTTGACCCAATACATCTCTGCATAGTTCTGCGGTTCAATCAGATAGCAATCATCCAGCAGAGCGTCCACATCTCTGCCGAGCTTGACATCCTCTGTCAAATTGAAATTGCAGATGGCGTTTATGCAGTGCCCCGAACTTTCGGAAGAATAGCAGACAACATAGACATTCGAGCCTTCGATTTCAATTGTCTCTGCCCCGGACAAATACCAATCCCCCACTATAGTGAATCGGCCGTCCGCGGAGTCGGTCCATGTTGTGAACGGGCGGTCAAATTTTCCATGGAGATAGTTGGCCTCTGCCATGAACAGGGTTGCCAGGTCTTCACAATCCCCCCCGCCCCTGGAAAGCGTGAAATTGTTGGGCTGGATGAAGTCCCCCTTGCCGATATCGCTGTCGTTCAAATATTCAATTTTGTACATTACCGCATTGCGGAACCAAATGCAGGGAAGCCGTATGGTTGCGCCGGCGCAGTCTTCAATGTCGGAGAGCTCCTTTGACAGGTCAGGGGACAGGTTCGAATTTGCTTTGAACCAACCAAAATAGGAATCGAGCTGATCTTCCATGGCCTGAAATTCGCCTCTAAGCGACTGCAGTTCGTCTCTCTGCCGCAGTATGGTGCTGTTGAAATCCTCTTCAAGCCTGCCGACTCTGGGAATCAAATCCAATATATCCTGCCGGGCCTCTTGCTGCATGGAGAACAGCCGGGATATGTTAGCTTCCATAGCCGTTCTCGCAGTATTGAGAACCTTCAGCTCCTCACGGACCTCGAAATAACATATCGTGACTGCCAGCAGCCAGACCGCTGCGAAAGCAGATACGATTTTCCATTTGCTCCCCTTCGAATCAACAACAGCTTTTTCGGGCACATTCAGGACCGGACGGAAACTTTATACATTTAACGGAAGGCTATTGTGATTTGTTCTTGTATTTGAATAATTTTAAAAGTCCTAGAGATTAATAAAACAATGGGAGTTTTGGAAATCGTATCAATTTTATTTGAAACAATTTTTAAATTATTCGATTCGCCAGAAAAAGCATTAGAGGTGGCAGCAGCCATTTTAACGTCGCAAACTGTGAAAGTTGTAATATATTCATTGTTATTCATTATATTCGGTTTGGTTACACTGGTTTTTCTTAAATTAAAATACAAACTCGAATTTAAATGTATAGATCAGCTTCTCATGGCATTGTTTTTTGCACCGTTCTATTTTCTCTTTGGAGTGTTATTTTCAGGAATTATTAAAGTTTCAAATGTTCTTTTTCTCGAAACAGGGATAAGTACTTTTGCAGAGGAGGCATATTCTGTAATTTCGGGGATGTTTTTTTTAGCCTTCTTCGTATCGCAACTTGCTGAAAAAAAAGGACCAAAAAATTGTCTTTCAGCAATCTCAGAATTATTAAAAAATTTTTATCGAGCCATTTATATGGAATTTGTAACCTTTGTTATTTTATTTTTTGGAGTAGGGGTTAAAGTGATCAACCCATTTAATTTGGGAAAATTTTTCGGCATTTTTTTCACAATAATTGGTTTGGTTTTTTTGGGAAAAATATACAAAGCAGATCTTCCAAACAAAATTTTTAAGTTTATAAAAGGGGAAACTTAAAGATATCTGACCAACAACAAGTATGCTGAAAGTTCTGGCAGCAGTTTAGTTGGTAGAATGCCAGCTTCGCAAGTCAGGGATTCAAATCCCGCAGTCCATTTGGCTCAACTTTATCATAATAACTCTTTTCGAGAAGCTTCAATAAGAGTTCCAGAATTATCACAAACCAATACAGTAGACAGTTGCCCTTGCGGTCCTTTCAATTTTATTGCAAATAAAACTAAGGGAAATTTTTGAGCTGAAATGTCCACAGGTACCTGTAAAAATGTTTTCCAAGTATCAAAAAAAGTTTCAGCTTCAACTACATTTTCAAATTTTTCGTAAGTTATTATTGAAATTGAAATTCCATACTTTTGTTGAGATATTCGCTGAAGATTTTTAAAATCACCAAGACATTTGGAAATCAAAGGGTCGGAGGAACCAAAAAAAGAGCTAACACTGATCTGGAGTTGATGAAATGTCTCAGGAAATGCAAGCCAAAGACCCACGCCAATAATGGCACTTATCAGCAACAGTTTAAGAACCGTCATAACATCTCTCCTCAAGATTAATATATTTAACTTTCATAAAAACGTTCCGAAATGGATTAATTAAGCCGGTTCCTCTTTGAGTTTTTGTTCAATTTCCTTCAAAGTAATGTCCGCCGTCCGGATTTCAAAAGCATAGCCGGCCTCTTTCATCAATGTCTGCCTCAGAAATGAACTTGAGCCGAGGATGAGCTTCATGCCATACGACCAAACGAGCCTTTAAAAAATGCGTAGCATGACCAAAACGAGCTTTTAAAAAAAGCTCGACCAAAATTTGCATACTGGTGAGCAAAGCGAACCTACTGGTGAGCAAAGCGAACCTACTGGTGAGCAAAGCGAACCAGTATCAAGTGTCAACTGATTTCAGTTGGGCTGGTAGTTTAGTTGGCAGAATGCCGGCTTCGCAAGTCGGTGGTCGGGGGTTCGACTCCCCCCCAGTCCAACAAACTCTCACCGAGTTTGACCAGGGTGGCTGTCCTCCGGACAGCCAGAAAAGATATGCTGCCTGCCGGAGGCAGGCAACGTGGTCAACCTTCGCCAAGGTTGGTGCCCTTTGCGATTTTTCTGCATTCCAAGTAGAATCTCTTTTCCGACGCATCCCCCATTGAAAAAGTTTTTCGGGGCAGGGCCCCTTCACGGATGACCGTTGTGAATAAATCCTTCTTCGGCATCGGGGGGAGCAGAAATCCTACAGTATCCGGCCGGGAAGCGAGGGTGCGCACAACATCATCCCCATGGACATAGTCAAGGGTGGCGCCCGGATTCTCATCCAGGAAGCGGTCAAGGAATGCCTGCAGGGTTGCCACCTCCAGGGTCAGCCAGGGATTGGAAATCGACAAGGCGCGGACCCCATTCGGCGAAATCATTAAAATTTTGTGGACGCCTTCCTCCCGTGCCAACAGCGGACGCAGGTTTGCAGTCGATTCACAATTTTTGCATTCGAGAGTTGCTTGGTGCTCCTTCAAAAACCGGGTGAATTTTTTCAGGAGTTCGTCTGCGTTCACATTGAAAACCACTCTGTGAATGGGTTCAAACTTCAGCCCTTCATCGTAGATATTCACAAGCTCGACCAAGGCATACCGGGCAGGATGCTTCATTACCGCGTCCTTGTCGCTCGCATTTGACTTTATGTCTTCCCAAATTGCCTTTGCTGTTGCAAGTGAATGATTCCCGTCCCCCATTGCAAAAAGCAGCACCCCTTTGTTTTCCACTCCGTATTTTTTGCGGAAGGCTGTGGCATCTGCCAGTTTTCTTAAGCCCCCGGCAACAGATGCCAAAGCATCAGGGTGGTTGATTTTGTATCCCCTTATGTGGCCACCGCCCTGCATCAGTTCAAAATCGTAAATTTTTTCTTTCGGCACCTTTTCATCGAAAAGGGGTTCAATTACAGTTTTTTCAGGGTCGTCAATGAGCACCATTATGTGGGACGTCTCCAAACACGCATTTTTTCTTATTTTTATGCGTGGCGGAAGCCTTTCCACTATGGTGCCTTCCGTCGCCCGAATCAAGGATTGCGACCCTTTGGAATAATCATATTTTTCGAGGTCCAAGGCAACCACCAACCCCTTGCGTGAAGAGGTATTGCAGGTCTGCCGGTCCACCAGAACAAAACACGCACCGTGCGAAACCAGAGTGCCGTCCTCGGCATATTTTTTCATAGCCCGGTGGATATTTTCAATGCGGGCGCTTGAGCCTTCTTCGTCTTTGAGGTACACTTCGGGGAATATGAGGCGCAGGGTTGAGGGGGCGGAGCCGACCAAAGCTTCCACCTCCTTCCAGTATTCAGGTTCTGAGGTGTATTGGTCGCAGGCAACAACCGCCCACCGGGCCATATCAACTTTTTTGCTGGGAAGCAGAATTGTTGGCGTTTTTATTCCGAGTGCTTCAAAATCGATTTCCATACCTCCCGTCCACCCCTTTGCTTAAAACTTTTGCCAAACTGCAGGGCTTCATTCCAGCCCCAGCTCCTCCTTGATTTTTTCCTCTATGTCTTTGTAGGGGCGGTTGTATTCCAGGAATTCCGCGGATTCCACTGCATCGCCGGGGCAGTAAGGCACCTGCTGAAAATATTTCATTTCCATCCCCACACCTCGCAGAAAGTTTCCCAGCGTTTTGGATATTTAAGTGGAGCGGTTGGGCCTCAGAAATACGCCAAAAATGTTAATGCTTGTTGGCGCGCTCCAAAGTCCATTCCAGTGCCAGCTTTTTCTTCTGCTCTGCGGATTTCCTCTTAATCTCCCTTTCGAGCCGGAATCTGTCCTCCGTGGCCCTCCACCCCAGGAGCCGGAAGCTCCTGCCCCTACCACACCAGGTCCGCCTGTTCTGCGTTTCGACCTCCCTGATGTGCTCTGCCACCCTCTCGTGAATCGGCCGGCCGGTCATACCCACGTAAAGCTTGACCGACCCGTCAGGTCTGACTGATTCAGCAATATAAACAAAGCCGGCGCGGGACTTTCGGGTGGCCATACAAAACTTCTGATTCGTAATATATAACTAATGCTCCTGCAAAACTTTATCGTGGTTCTCCAGATAGCCCATGCCGAAGGCCTCAGCTCCGAGGACGCCCAGAAGCGTCTCAAGGAAGTCGGAAAAAACAGCATTACTGAAAGGGAGAGAGTATCAGGGGCGTCCATCTTTTTCCAGCAGTTTGAGGAGCCGATAATCCTCATTTTTATTGCAGCTGCAGTCATGTCCGCCTTCCTGGGAGAGGTGCTGGACTTCATAGTGATTGCCGTCATCACGCTCTTTATCGTCCTGCTCGGCTTTGTGCAGGAATTCAAAGCTGAGGATGCGCTCGAAAAGCTCAAAGAGATGAGCCTGCCCACTGCGAAAGTCCTCCGCGACGGCAAGATGAAAGAGGTGGATATGGAGCACATAGTCCCCGGCGACGTAGTGGTGCTCCACCCGGGGGACATGGTGCCTGCCGACTGCAGGGTGGTCGAGTCTTCGGCGTTCTTCATTGACGAGTCCATGCTTACGGGAGAATCCCTTCCAGTTGAGAAAGGGGACTCTGCAGAAATTTACAGAGGCACCATAGTGGTGCGGGGCAACGCACGTGCCGTGGTGGAGAAGACGGGCATGCTTACAAAATTCGGAAGAATTGCACAGCTTCTCAACCGGGAGAGTGAAAGCAGCATCAAGAAAAAGTCAAAAGAGATTGCAACCATAGTCACCCGGATTGTCTTGTGGGCCAGCGGACTGACTGCAGTAGTCGGCCTGATACGCGGTTCGACCATAGTGGAGATGGTCTCAATTGCAATCGCAACCGCCATTGCAGGCATCCCGGAATCCCTTCCGCTCACAACTGCAGTGGTCCTGGCAATCGGAGTCTACGGCATGACCAAAAAAAATTCAATTGTCAGGAGGATGTCTGCAGTCGAAGAGCTCGGCTTGGTGACTTTCATATGCACTGACAAAACAGGAACGCTGACCAAAAACCAGATGACTGTTGAGAAGATTTGGGCGGGCGGAAAAATATTCACAGTCACGGGGCTTGGCTATGATGTCAAGGGCAAAATTTTAAGCGACGGCAAGGAGGCAGGCAATCCCGACCTGGAAGCTCTGCTGATCGGCGGGGTCCTGTGCAACAACTCCGATATAATTGTGGTGGATGAAGTCACCAAAGTTGCCGGCGACCCGACAGAAATTGCACTCCTGGTTGCAGCCCGCAAGTACGGACTCAATGAGGATTTTGTCAGGGTCAAGTTCCCAAAGGTCGGAGAAATCCCTTTCAGCTCGAAGCGCAGATGCATGCTTACAATCCACACTGTTGAAGGTGGCGGGAAGCAGTCCATACTCAAAGGAGCTCTTGAAGTGGTCCTTGACAAGTGCTCGCATATCAGGATGGTCGGCCGCGACGTCCCCCTCACCGACCAGCTGAGGAAAGAAATCTGCAGTGCAGCGGACTCTATGGCGGAGGAAGCCCTTAGGATTCTGGCAGTTGCATACAACCCGAATCCGGCGGGGAAGAAGCAGAAGAAAAGATTTGTCTTTGCAGGCTTCTACGCGATGGAAGACCCGCCGAAAGAGGGGGTGAAGGAGGCGGTGGAGACTGCAAAACGCGCCGGCATCCGCGTGGCCATGATAACCGGCGACAACCCCAAGACCGCCCGCTCCATCGCAAGCAAAATTGGAATTGAGGGCGACACAATCACCGGGAAAGATTTTGACAAGCTCACAGACAAGCAGTTGAGGGACAAGCTGAAGACGGTCGGCATTTTTGCGCGCATAGACCCTGAGGACAAGCTCAGGATAGTGGAGGGCCTGCGGAAGCAGCACCATGTAGTTGCCATGGCGGGCGACGGAGTGAATGATGCCCCCGCCCTCAAGGAGGCTGATGTCGGCGTAGCCATGGGCAGAAAAGGAACAGAAGTAGCCAAAGGGGCTTCAGACATAATTGTTGCCGACGACGACTTTTCAACTTTGGTCGAG
>CAZJUS010000016.1:0-18450 GCA_964549355.1 Candidatus Undinarchaeota archaeon
AGCGGCTCAGATCTCCGCAGCTTTGGGACAGTACATGGTGAGTGCAAGCTCATCCAGTGCAGCGACTGGAACACAAGGCTACAAAGAAGAGGATCTGGCACTTAATTCAGTGGTTTCAAGTACTATCGGAACGACATTGACAGACACACAGATTGCCAAATTGCAGGACAAACAGATAAACTTCAGGAGTACAAACTATGACATCCACGAAGCCATCATCTTGGGCGGTTCTGACCCGGTTCTCGTAACCGGCGTTGACAGTTCAACCATGAGCGGTGTTCAGGATGGAGATACATACGGTACTTCTGTTGGTGGCAAGACCTATGTGAAAATAACCGAAGGCGGTCTCAGATATAGGTACATCTTTGATGATACCTTGAACGCGACTGCTACAAGCACATTGGTTGACTCGGACCACCCATTGACCTTAAGTCTCCTTGGGCAGAGTATGAAAGTTGTAAGCGTTTCACAAAGCGCTAACACTATAACTGTCCAGCTGGGTACTTCTGCTGTTCTGGGTGATGGTCAGAGCACCACCGTTGGTGACTACACTGTTACAGTGGATACCATTGGTAGTAATTCTGTTGCCTTGTCCATCTCAGGTGGTGGATGCAGTGACTCGGACTTCGTTTCCAAAAGCGACACTTGGGACACTACTTGCGGTGACATAAAGGTTGAGGTAGAAGACATTCTTTATGTTGATGCAGCAAGCCCCAGCAACAAGGCCAAGCTCCGTATTGGTAGCGAGACCTCAAAAACATACACACACGGTGACAACTATGTCACTGAAGACGAAGACGACAGCAATCCGACTTGGAAATGGGACATCAACGTTACAGGCGGTGTTATTAACTACTTGGGTGCTTACTACGCCAAAGACGTCAACAGTATGGATGACGACCCAATAAGTGTTGGTGAGGAAATTGCTTTCCCCAACGACTATGTTGTGTTGAAGCTGAAGAACTACAACACTGAGACTCGTGGAACCTACGAGTTCAAGTTTGACAGTTCTGAAGACCTGTATGCAAGCAGTGTTGCTACCACACCTACTGAAGACAACGTACCCGTCTTTATTGTGGATGGTCCTGCAGACGATGCCTTCACATACTCAGGTACAGAATCTGAGAAGCTGGCATTTTACCAGGAGAGTGACGGAAAAGCAACCGAAACTTTCAAGACTGCATACTGGGACAACGACAACAACAAGTGGGTCCTGAGCACAGTTGCCAGTAACGTCACTTCGCAGACTACTCTGAACTGGGTCCTCAACTACCAGGACACAACCTACAATCTATATGTTGTGAACACAAGTGCAGGTGCAGCAGTGGACAACTATGCTATTGTTCTCGCGGACGGTACATACGACACCATCAAGATAGCTCTGCACGATGGCACAACTGGTTTTGACTACTTGGGCTCTACTGACAACCAAGCAGACGCTGCTGAACTGGCTGTTGGTTCAACCAATATAGGTACTGCAAAGACAGACATTTTGACGCACTACGGTACTATCATTAAGAACCCTGACACACAGGGGGACGGTGACAAAGTTACACTTGAAGTGCCTGCAGAACAGGTCAAGATGTACGTCTATGCTGGTGCACCTACAACCAGCACGTCTACCACAAGTGATATAGCCTACACATACACTGGCCTGACCAGTGAAGTTGCGGTTTTGGACATTGAAGCTACTACGACCGTCCCGATGATAATCGTCGGCGGTCCGTACGCTAACTCGCTGGCCCGCACACTTATCGGCAGTGACGACGCAACCATTGAAGAGTTCTTCGGTTACGATGCAACCGCAGAAACCGGAAAGGGTATCGTCAAACTGTACGACTCAAGTGAAACCACTTGGGGTGTCGACGCTTTGCTGGTGGCCGGGTGGTCTGCAGATGACACAAGAGCAGCTGCATACATCCTCGGCAAGTACCTCACTGGCGCCAAGAGTCTGTCCGCTCTGAGCGGCAAGACCAAGATCGCCGTGACTGCTACCGACGCTACTACCATCAGCAATGAGGAAGTAGAATAAGGACCTGGATGCGCCTAACGGCGCACTCTTTTTTTATTTATTTTTTCTTTTCTTTTTTCCAAAAACTTCAAAATGCTTTTAAACCTCTTGCTCAACCCAACTCTATGGGTTTGATGCCTGCCAAGTGCCATAGGAAGCTGGTTCCGAAAGCCTATACCCGGAAGGCCACGAAGGTCGTGAAGAAGGCTTATGTCAGAGGCATCCCCGGCGCCAAAATCCGCATGTTCGACATGGGCAACAGGAGCAAGCGTCAGTGGAAGTGGCAGGTCGACCTGGTTTCCAAGCAGCCCATCCAGCTCAGGCACAACCAGCTCGAAGCTGCCCGCGTCACCATCAACGCTTTCCTCGTCAAGAAGATTACGAAAGCCATGTTTTACTTTAAGTTCCGCTCCTTTCCCCACAATATAATGAGGGAGAACCCCCAGGCCACTGGTGCCGGTGCAGACAGGTTCCAGAGGGGCATGAAGCACTGCTTCGGCAAGCCCATCGGCTACGCTGCGCGCGTCAGGAAAAACGCCAAGGTCCTGTCCGTGTGGGTCGACAAGCAGGAGCACATACCTTTGGTGAAGGAAGTCCTCAAACGGGCGGCAGGCAAGCTGAGCGGTCTTTACAGGCTTGAAATCTCCAGCTTTGAAGGCAAAACGATTTGATCTTCGGCATTCCAAAGCGTAACTTTATTTATCCCCCTTACAGTTTTCTTTTGTGTTTGGAGGCATATTGAGGGCCATAGGCTTCAAAAAGGGCGCCAGGCATGTGCAGATGCCCGAGACTGAAGCGGAGAAGATAGAAGCCATCTTTGATATAGTCCGCGAGGTGCGGGACGAGCTGAAGCCCATGGGCCCCGACGGGCAGAGGTCCAGCAGGCTTGAAGCCATCATGGGAGGCATCTCCAGGCTCAGCCCCGGCGAGCGCGCCGAGGTGGTGAAGCAGCTGGAGTCCCTGGAAGTGGACGACCAAATCTGCGAATTTCTTGAAAAACCCCGCCCTATTGAGGAGGTGGCCAAGCAAATCAGCAGGAGCTACGGCTACACTGCAGCCCGCCTCAGAAAGCTTATGCGGGACGGGAAGGTTATGAGGAAGCGCGATGCGGTCACCCGGAAGTATGTCTATATCCGGGCCTGATTTGCCCCGCCCCTGCCGGCAATCTGCCAGTACGGCTCTTCATCAACCCTCATTTTCTGGAAGTAATCAACTTGGCCGGGCTTTATGGTCCATCCCTTCTCCAGCCTCGTCAGGCCCGAGTGGGCTATCATCGCCCCGTTGTCCCCCGCAAACTCCGGCGGGACCACGAACATCCTGACCCCCCTTGCCCTGCACATGGTTTTGAACATGCCATTCAATCTCTTGTTTTGAGCCACCCCTCCCACCAGCAGGACTTCCGGCTTCCCGGTGTGTGCCACCGCCCGCTCCGCCACCTCGACCAGCATGGCGAAGCAGTGCTCCTGGAAGCTCATGGCAACATCCTCCGGGGGCTCCCCCTTTTCCAACAGTCTGATGGCGTGGGTGAGTATGCCCGAATAGCTCAGGTCCATCCCTTTCACCACATACGGCATCCCGATGACAGTCGTGCCCCCCAGCGCCAGCTTCTCCAGCTTGGGTCCGCCAGGATGCGGGAGCCCGAGCTTCCGCGCCAGCTTGTCTATGGCATTCCCCAAGGCGGTGTCAAGGGTCTCGCCGAAAATTTTCCATCCTTCGCGGTATGCTATTATTTGGGTGTTGCCCCCGCTGACATACACCACCACAGGGTCCGAAGCTCCGGTTGTCCGGAGGCCGATTTCAATATGCGAGATGGCGTGGTTGACCGGGATGACAGGCACCTCCAGTTGGGTTGCCAGCTTTTTGGCAACTTCCGCCCCGACGGCCAGGCACGAGCCGATGCCGGGCGATGCCGAGTATGCAACGGCGTCCGGCGCCTCCACCATGGCCTCTTCCAGCACTTTCTCCGCAACCTTCCGGTGGTGGCGTGCAGCTTCGCTGGGCCGGATGCCCCCCTCTTTTGGAGTATACATATTCACTACATTGGACAATACGCGGTCTTCATCAACCATGCCCGCCCCGAAGCTGTGGGCTGTGCTTTCTATCCCCAGCACTTTTGGTTTTTTCACCACTCCAGCCCCTCCGCCACATATTTATAATCGCTTTTGAGCAGTAATTTAATGAACTATGCAGTGGCCGTTTTTACATGGGTCGTCATGCTGCTTTCAACCTACATCTCGGTTTATTACATGCTCATGCTGATTGACATGAAGCCCAGGAACGGCAGGAGGGCCCGGTACCCCAAGGTGGCTATTGCAATTCCGGCCTTCAATGAGGAAAGGGGGGTCGCAAGGACCCTCGAATCCATCCTGAACCTGGATTATGATTTGGGAAAACTCCAGGTTTTTGTGGTTGATGACGGTTCAAAGGACCGCACATCAAAGGAGGCCCGCAGGTTTTCAAGGCAGCACCCTGAGCTTGATATCACCATACTCCGCAACCGGAGCAATAAAGGAAAAGCATACTCCCTCAACAGGGCCCTCAAAAAAACGGACGCAACGTTTTTTGTGACCATGGATGCTGACTCCAATGTGCATCCCTCCGCCCTCAAGGCCATGCTCCGCTACTCGAAGGGCAGTTCGGTAGTCACCCCCTGCGTCCTCCCGCGCAGCCCGAAGAATATTTTTGAGAGGCTCCAGCAGGTCGAGTATGTGTATGGCAACTACCTGGCCAACATTCTCAGCAACTTCGATGCCCAGCTGGTGGCCCCCGGACCTTTCTCCCTTTTCCGCACCTCTGATTTGAAGGCGGTCGGCGGCTTTGACGAGACTTCAATAACCGAGGATCTGGAGGTGGTCTACCGGCTGAGGGCCAAAGGCCACAAAATAACTATGGCGCCCAACGCCTATGTGTATACGGAGGTGCCGGGCGGCATCAGGGGGCTGATAAGGCAGAGGAAAAGATGGCACCTCGGTTTTTTTGATGCGGTGGGCAAGCATCCGCAGGGCCTCAAGCCCTCTACAGAATTCGGCATGCAGAACATACTGAAGATGATTTATTTCTTCCTTGCGATTTCATTTCTGCTCCTTGCAGGGCGCAACCTCTACAGACTGCTCAAGCCTGCCTTCAATTTTATGCAGTATGTGGGTTTCGACATCCTCCCCTACCTGACCGGCTGGCAGTTCCGCTTTGATTTGCTCTCTCTTGACATACAGATGCTTTTGTATTTCATCATAATCCTGATTTTCACTATAATTTTTCTGATTCTGGCGTCCCGCTTCCAGGACTCCCGCATCGGCTTTTTTGACGCTGTGCTTTTCATGTTTGCGTACGGGCTTGCCCTGTCGACAGCAACATTTTTAGCTGTTTACTCCTGGTTGAAGGGGGATTATGTATGGTGAGTCGCGCGGTGCTGGCGGGGATAATAACCCTCATTATTTTCCTGGCAGGCTTCAGCCTGGGGGGGTTTTGGGACGCCCTCCGGCGCGACAAGGTTGAGATGGACCTCAACAAAATATCCCTTTACTCTACATCGCTTTTTCTGGAAAGCAGGCTTATTGAGAATATCAGCTGCGATGCCTTGTGGCCTATCCTCAGCGATTCCGTGAAAGACCTCGCCAGCTCTCTTGATGCTTATCTGGACTATTCTGAAAATTCAATCACCAATATTGATAAACAGAAACTGCTTTACAGGAGATACCTCCTGTCCAATGTCCGATACTGGCTGTTCATCGAAGAATACAAAAAGAACTGCGGATGGAATGTGAGCACCATACTTTTCTTTTTCGATGAAGGGTGCGGAGGAGAATGCGACGCGACTGCAACAAGGCTCGACTATCTGAAGCAGAAGCACGGCGGGAATGTCATGATATTCCCCATCAATATGGGGCTTGCATATGAAGACCCCGTTGCACACACCCTCATGAGGATATACAACGTGACAAGTTTTCCTTCTGTTGTTGTTGACGGCGTCCGCTACCAGTCGCCGGCTCTTGCTGAACTGGAGGGGCTTGTTTGCAGAAGAGTGGAATGCTAGACAGGGCTTTTTGGATTTTGTATTTCCTGCTGGTGCTCTTGTTTTTTACGAAGCCTCTGGTTGTGAATTGGGACCCTGCCGAGTATCTGGCCCAGGGAAAATTCATATTCGGAGGTAGAGGATACGCCTCCTGGTACCGCCCCCCTGTTTGGCCCCTTGTCCTCGGAATTTTTTGGAAGACGGGGTTCCCAATGCTGTTCACTATGAAGGCCCTTGCTACTTTAATTTATCTCTCAATCCCTCTTGTTGCATATTTCAAATTCAGGGGCGCCCTCCAGCTTGACGGCAGGGCATTTATTGGGCTTGTTATTGCAACGCAGCCTATTTTCTTTCAGTATTCGCATGCACCGCTAAGCCATATGATTGCCACTTTGTTCCTTGTGCTTTCATTTGCGACTGAAGGCATTGCCTCCGGCGTGTTTTCTGCTTTGGCGGGGCTGTCGCGGTTCACTTTTTTCCTGTGGGCTCCTTTTTCACTTTTTTACAAAAATCCGAAAAAGAAAATTGAAGGCATGGCCTTGGTTGTTATCCCCTTCGTGCTGGCAACAACCTTGATACTTGGGAGCCCCTTCCTGGCTTTCTCCGATGCGGGCGCTGTAATAAACCATCCGGATTTCATCTGGTTTTGGCAGGAGAGCCCACTTTTTTATTTCAAAAAACTTCTGCTTTTTTCGCCTTTCATGCTCCTCGCTCTTTTTGGCAGAAGACCTTCAAAGTGGGCTTTCGGGCTTGCTTTGGCTTATTTTACTTTTCTGCCCCACAAGGAGGAGAGGTTCATAATCGACATCATAGTGTATGGCGCCATAGCCCTTTCCGAAAATTTCAGGAAACTGCCACTGATTCTTGTGGCTTTCCATTTGTTTTTTCTCCCATTCACCGCCCCGCTGTATCAGCCGCCCCTCACGATATATGAACAGATTCCAAACGGAGTGAACGTAATAGGCATGAGCCCCGAAGTGAATTTGGTCCGGGACGTTAACTTTACAGATTGGTTCTATCCCAGCAAGCCATTCACTTTTTCTGGGATGAACTACTGTATTTATTCACAATCTGCAACTCCCTGCAAAACGGATGATATTGCATGCAATTCAATTGTGAATGATTTCATGGCGCAGTGCGGAAACTGGAACATCATCGCACGGGAAGATGGCTTTATTGTTGCCCGCCGTCCAGAGCAGATTTAATCATTCAACATCAATTCTCGGTGCCAGGATGAATGAAAGCTCTGCATCTTCCCCAACGAATTCCATCTTCATGGGAAAATCTGTCTTGAGGTTTAGGACGACCGTTTCGCCGATTTTCAGGCCTTTCATCATTTTTTTCAGATATTCAAGGCTGTACTTGGCCCTGGCAGTCTCCTCGACTTCAGCTTTTGTGATGGTGTCCCCCACCTTCATGGTGGTCTCCACGCTTCCAAAATCTCCCTGGGCCACAATCTGCAGTTCATCCGGCTTCCCCACAAAAATGGCTGCGTCGCTGATTACTTCAGCGTCTTCAATGGCCATCTTCAGCTCCCGCGAATCCATCGAAAAGGTGGCTGTGAATTTGAGCGACGGCTCCGGCCTCGGCCCGCTCTCAAGAGAGAGCAGAGGAGTTGTGAACCTGCGGACACTTTTAGTGCCGTATACCAGCGTCATTTTACCATCATCCACTTTTATGTCCAGCGGAACATTGCTTTTTGACCTCTTCAAAATTCTGAAGAGGCGGTCCATATTCACTCCGATGTATGTCTCGTTTTTGAGCTCGTATTTTTCAAAAGCTTCTTTCTTCAGCTTGAAAATTACCATGGCCACATTGGCAGGGTCCATGGCCCTCATGACAAGCCCCTCATCCGATAAGTGAATGGACACATCATCCTTTACCAGTTCATAAATAGCCCTGATTGGATTAACCAGTACCATTGGATTCTTCAATTTTGCTTCGAACATCTTTCCACACCTCTAATACCTGCCTATACCTGTCGGGATCAAATCCCTCCGTTTTGCGGACCACTTCCCCTTCTATAGGCTTTTTTGGGCCGTCATTTGTCCGGCCGATTACCACCACTTGGTCCCCTGAACTGTAGGTTCCCACCTGCTCTTTCAGGAACGGGGCTTTGAAGACTGCGTCGACCATGCCGGTCCCGTCGTCTATCTTAAGACGCCCTTCAACGGCATCCACGCCTATTATGACGCCTGCAATTTTAACCCTTTCCCCTTCTTTGAGTTCGTTTATGGGCTTTGAGACTGCAGGCGCGTCCATATGGAGCTATCCGTCGGGTTTTTATAATAACTCCCCTGTAGATATCTATGGGATGCTCAAAATTCACTTTCCTCATATTCTCCTTGGCGGTGCTGTCGCTGTCGGCGATGGCAGCCAGCGTTGAGATTTCTCCGAAATATGCGAGGATACCTGTCAATGCCAGCCAGATTTTTGAAATCAGCCTGGTGGGCGAAGGAGGGCTCTACGATGTCAAGGCCTACGGCGGTTCGAACCTGGACTGGAACACCAAGAGCCTCTGGGTTGGGTCTTACGGCAAGAAGGAGAGAGTGACCTTCACACCCGATGGGGCGGGGACTTACATCATTACAGTTGAGATGGGGGGTGAAAGGGATTCGGCCGAAGTGGAGGTGTATGAGCCGAAGGCTTCCAATATCCAGGACAAGATAGAAGAGCTCCGCTCCCAGCTGACCAAGCCTGAGGACATCGCCAGGCTGAACGAAGTGGAGAGGCTCTACAATGAAAGCCGCATGGACCTCGCCGAGATCAGACTGCAGGAGCTGATGGACCAATTGTCCAGAGAGGTTGCAGAAAGCACCCCGAGCACCCTGCCCTACATCCTGCTGGTGCTCCTGCTACTGCTGGCCGCTGTTGCAGTGGCGAAAATAGTGCTGTGACCCCTAAATAGTGCTGCAACCCTAAAACCTCAGTTTAATGTCGGTGAAATACTGGCTTATGAAAAGCAAAGGGACAGTGAAGAAAAGCCCCATTATCGTTGTTGCAAGCGGAGTCAGCAGGTTCATTTTTCATTCCTCAAATTCTGATGCCAATGTCTTTGCGATGCGCTCTGCCTTTTTTGGGCCGATGCCTTCGACTTTGCTCAACTCCTTTATGCCCGCCCTAAATATAGCTATCGGTGAGCCGAAGGCTTCGAGCAGCCTCCGGGCGAGCACCAGGTTGATTCCCGGCAGGGATGCCACCAAAAACTCCTGCTGCTGTTTGAGGGTCGTCGCCTTCGGCGTCTTGACTGAAGGGCTGTGCCCTGCCTTGGTCTCGCGGGCGGCGAGCACTTTGATGAACTCTGCAGTCTCGTCAAGGTCCTTGGTGAATATGACCGGCAGGCCCCTGTTCACGACCAGACTTGCCAGCGCCCCCCTTATTGCATTGGGGTGGACCGCCCTGTGGCTGTACAGGTCGTTGCCTTCAATCAATAGGAGGGGCTTCTCATAAAGCTCCTGGAGTTTTGCAACCTGGTCGAACAACCTGCCGTCCACTATGCTGTTCACAAAATCGGCAGCGGTCTTCCTTTCAATGGCAATCCTGTCGGATACAATAACATCCCCAATGGCCAGCCGGCGGCACGAAGCCCCCTTGAGCCGTTTGGCGAGGTCGAATTCCCTGTCATCCACCACCACATCGACCCCCCTGTCGATGAAATGACCGAGGCCCTTCTGCCCTGCAGGGTGCTCAATTTTGATTCTGCCCCCGGGCCTCATCCTGCTGAGGGTCTGTATCATACTCCATTCGCGCCGGCGCGAGCTGTAGAGATACACCTGCTCCTTGGTGCCTGCGGTTGCCAGAATCTTGACTTTTCCGCCCCCTCTGAGCCTCCCCTTCCGCTGGATAAGCCTTATTGAGCTCGGAACGGGTTCATAGAAAACCACCAGTCTGACGCTTGGGAGGTCTATGCCCTCCTCCCCGACTGAGGTGGAGACCAGCGCCCGGAACCTGCCTTCCCTGAAGGCTTTGACGGTGGCCTTCTGCTCCTTCTGGCTCATGCCTTCCTTCTGCCCCACGAAAGCCCTGGCCGAAATGCCTTCATTCTCCAAGGCTTTTACTATCTCCTGCCCCTGGCGCCGGAAATGCGAGAACACTATAATCTGCCCCGTGCCGGCGGACTCCCGGACGAACCTGACCAGCAGCTCCATTTTGGGGTGCACCAAGCCCCTCGGAGGGCTCGGCAGCTGGGACAGCAGCTCCCGGGCGGCGCGGCTCCTGTCCTCCATCAGCCTGTCCAGGTAGTCTGCATAAGCTTCAATGCTCTGGGTCTCGGCCATCTCCAGGGCGTGCAGGCATTTTATGGCCGCCGCTGAATAGCTCATGGCGTCGTAATCGTCCGCCCTCTTCTGTATTTCAATGAGGTCGAGCTTCCGAATCCTGCTGAGGTTGGCGGTGCCCAGCAGCTCCATTTTCTTCAGGGCCCTGACGTAGACCCTCAGCACATCCTTGATTCGGCTTGTGAACTGCTTGTACTTGTCAGGGAGCTTCACCTCATGCCAGGTTATCAGCTTGTCCTTCATATAGGGCCGGACGTCCCTGTCATACTCAGTCCTGATTTCGACCTGCTTGATAAAGAGGTTGCCCATGACCTCCTTGATTTTTTCCTGGTCCCTGCCGGGCGATGCGGTGAGCGCCAGTATATGCGAAGCCACTGCGTCGTCCTTGTATCTCTGGGCTATGTACACATAGGCATAGTCTCCGACGGCCCTGTGAGCCTCGTCAAACACCACCAGGCTCACGTCGTCCAGCTTCCTGCCCCTCAGCAGATCGTTCTGGACTGTCTGGGGCGTAGCCACAATCCATCTCGCCTCTTCCCACATCTTCAGCCTTTTGGCCCGCGGAATTTTCCCCGACAGGATGGTGGGCGTGATGCCGGTGGAAGCCTCTATGCTTTTGGCGTGCTGCTCCACCAGAGGTTTGGTCGGAGCCAGAAACAGGATTTTCCCGCGCTTGTCGCGCAACAGCCCCAGCATGACTGCGATAAGGGTCTTCCCAAGCCCCGTCGGCAGGACCACCAGGGTGTTGTTTTTGGCAGCCGTGGCCAGGATTTTTTCCTGGTAGAGGCGGGGCCTCACTTTGAGCCTGCCTGGGGGCCTTGCATCGGACACATTCATCCTCCGCATCCGGGTTTAAAACTTTGAACTGTAGCGTGCCGTTCATCATGCACCGTGTAAACAATAAACAGCACCGTGTAAACAATAAATACTACCATGTCAATGCCGGGTATGGCACTGATGGAAATGTTGCAGGCCGTATACGGGACTCTGCAGGCATCGCTGATGGGTGCGGGAATAACCCTCCTGCAGGTGGTCATCCTCCTGCTCGCCGGCATAGTGGTGGGCAAGATATTGGGCGCTTTTGTCAAGAAGCTCCTCCAGGCTTTCAAGCTCAAGGAGGCCCTTGCCTCCATAAAGGCAGAGCCGTCGTTCCTCGGCATAGACCTCGTGGAGCTGATAAAGCTCTTTGTGGAGTGGTACACTTACCTGTACTTTATAATGGCGGCCTTGCTGGCCATGAATGTAGCCTCCCTCGCAGCTTTCATTGATGAAATCAAAAGCATGGGAGTCCTGCTTGTGGAGGCAGTGGTGGTCGCGTATTTCGGACTGCAGGTTGCCAACTACCTCCGGAGGGGCTTGAAGAAGCATTCCAAATCAGCATACCTGGCCGACATAGTCTACTATGTGGTCATCTACCTGACGCTTATCCTGGCGCTGACCTCAGTGTATCCGCAGGCGGCCAATCTCTTGAACTACCTGCTCATGATACTGGTGGCTTCAATCGGCCTGGGCCTTTCGCTCGGCCTGGGGATTTCTTTGGGCCTCGGCACCAAGGAGATAGTGGGCAAAGTGGCCAGGAAATATGTGAGGAAGAAGTGATGCCCAAAGCTGTCAGGCTGGTGTTTCTCGGCACCGGCGGAGGCAGGTTTGTAACAGTCTCGCAGGTATTGAGCACGGGCGGCTTCCGGGTCGAGACAGACCAGGTTTTCCAGGTGGACCCCGGCCCCGGGGCCCTGAGAGACTACCGCAACCTCCATCTGCCTTTTGACTTCTCGACCATCCTGCTCTCCCATGACCACCTGGACCATGTCCACGATGCGGATGTCCTCATATCGGCGGTCACCGACGGCAACCGGGATGCATGGAAGGCCGGGCATGTCATAAAAAAAGTGAATCTGATTGGAACCCGGACTGCTTTGGATTTGGTGCACCCTTATTTTTTGAAGAGGACCAACAGCACTGCTGTGAATGCGGGATCGGAAATCAAAATCGGAAGGACGAAGCTCATATTCACTCCCGGAGACCACAGTGCAGAGGAGGTGGTCGGTGTTGTTTTTGAGTATGGCGGCCGCAGGCTTTGGTATTCGAGCGACACCCGGATTCTCGGTGAACACTACAAGCTCAGGAATCTGGATCTGGCTGTGCTGAATGTGGTTTATCCACAGCCCAACCCCCACCCGCGGTACGACTACCATCTTTCCGCCGGCCAGGTTGTCAAGTGGGCTCTGGAAGCCCGCCCAAAAACCATCATCATCAGGCATTTCGGCATGAGGATGCTGAAAGCGGGGCCGGACAAAGTGGCTGCAGGAATTGAAAAGGCAACAGGGGTGCGGACCATTGCAGCCAAAGACGGCATGGTTTTTGAGCTCCCTGCCAAAAAAACATAACTATCGGTGTCTGGCAGTTATTCTATGGCAAGAAGGCTCCTGCTGTTTTCCGTCCTGCTCCTTTCAGGGGCTTTCGCTTTTGTCTCGGAAGCCCGGCTTGGCGTGGCGGTGGGGGCGACCATATCAGGGGGAAGCGGGACTGTTACAGTCCTTGAGTATCCCCGGGATTTCCCCCGGCAGACAGCCCAATGCACGGACAACAGGATGAGCTTCCCCCCGTATTTCCGGACAGTCAACTGCACTGTGGACAGATGGCAGGCCCGGGACTTCAGCACGGCGAGCTACGGCTCGACCCCGCTTGTCGAAGCCGATCCGCAGATAATTTCCCTTGCCGAATCCATGCGGAGCAAATCCGTCTTTGAAACTTCTGTGAAGCTTGCGGATTGGGTTTTCAACAACATAGAATATAACCTGGATTTCGGAGAGCTCCAGAAGAATGCATCCGAAACCTACAGGCTCCGGGAGGGGACCTGCGATGAATTCACCCACCTGTTTTTGGCATTGGTGAAAAGTCTGGGCTATGATGCCCGGTATGTCAGCGGGTTCGCCTACGGCGATTCAGGATGGCTCCCCCACGCATGGGCCGAAGTGCGGACTGAATACGGCTGGATGCCCTTTGATACAACCTTCGGGGAGTACGGCATCGTCGACGCTTTGCATGTGGCCACTTACAAGGGTGCGGACGGCAACAGCAGTTTTGTCCAGGCCACCAGCACAGGCAGCCCAAGCATCCAGGAATATTATGATTTGCGCGTTTTATCAACGAAAAACATCAGTTTTGGTTTTGAGACCTCCGCCACCGACACCGGCAGCGGCCAGGCTGTCCTCATTGAAATTTCAGCGCACAACCCATTTGGTTTTCCCGTGGCGTTCGCCTCCAAATTCTTTGCACCATCCAACTTCAGGATGATTCCCATCTATAAGACGGATTACATACGGCTGAATCCCGGCGGCACCTCCTTGTATTGGGTTTACAGAGTCCCCAACATAACCGACGGTTCACTTTTTCAGGTTCCATACCGCATTACCATACTGGATGAAACAGCAAACTCAAGTTTTAGAGTCGGCGGTGCGGAAGAATGCACACCACCGCAAAGATTCCCTGACAAATTCAACGCAAGCGGGTGTGTGAATGTTGAAACAGGGGAAAAAGTGAATGGTTTTGTGGACGGCGGTATGTTTATGTGCGGCGCCTGTTTTTATGAATTGATTCCGAAAAGTGAATTGAATTATACTGTGAACGCACCTTCCGGATGCTATGAACCATGTGAACTTAAAGTCGAGCTCGACGGCATGTCTTATGTCAATCTGACTGTGGACAATGAGAGCAGAAGCAACCTTCTGGTCCGCGGGCCGGTTGCCGAAACTTTTTCAGTCCTTCCCGGGAGCCACAGAGTCGTTGTGAATGGCGAGGAAAGCCGGGTGCTTATTGAGGAGCTGCCGAAGCCGGAATTCCATGAAGAATGGAACGGCAGGACGGTCTGCCTGGTGCCGTCTTCCGGGTGGGAATTCTCCAACAACTGCTTCCAGCTTTCCTGCGGGGGGCACGAAGTCCGGTTTTCAGGCAGTTACAGGGGGCACAGGGCTTCAATAACAGCCACCGTCGACCGGCAGTGCGGTTTTTTCTGCCGGCTCCTGGAAAAGGTTATTAGCTTCCTGGCAGATGAGTTGCGTGGATGACAAGCTCGTAATTGCCCTGCTTCTCCTGTACTTCTTCAAGCCTTTCCTGGGCACCATAACCTTTGCAGTGGTTTTTGCAGTCATGCTCCACCCGATCTACCGGAGGAAGCCGCACCCCGTATTTGCAGGCGTGCTGACAGTGGCCCTTGCCTTCGTGCTTTTTTTTTCAATTTATCAGACGGTGTTTTACCTCTATGACCAGGTTGCATACCTGATTAATATTTTCAACCAGTTTTCGCCGGAGCTCCAGCTGAAGATTTTGAATTTCAGTTCACAAACACCTCTATACACTTTTGTCTTGAACATAATTCAATCACTGCCCGGCATGGCAGTCAAACTGCTCCTCCTGTTCATTTTGGTTTACTTTCTTCTGGTTGATGGGGACAAGCTTGTTGGACTTGCAGGGTCCATGCTTCCGAAAAAGAAAGCAAAACTTTTGGTGCGGGCCGGCAGCCACAATCTCAGGTCCATAGTGATGGGTGTTTTTGTGAATACGGCAATCTATACTCTGCTGGGGACTCTTGTGCTCTACTTCACCGACACTCCCTTTGCTCTTCTGTACGCCATTCTTGCAGGCATATTCGGACCCGTTCCTGTTGTTGCAGGCTGGATGGTGTACGGCTATCTGGCGGTCCAGAAGCTTATAGCGGGCCAGCTTGCCAACGCTTTGATTATCCTGGCTTTCACGCTGGTCTGGCCTTTGACCGGCGACCTCTACTTCCGCATCAGGTACCGGGGCACCATCCATCCCGCCATCCTCCTGCTTTCCATGTTTGCAGGCATCTGGATGTTCGGTTTTGCAGGGTTTGTGATAGGGCCTGTGCTGGTCTCCCTGGCGTATACCTGGGTGGCGGTTGAGCAGGCATGACATGCTCCGCAGCATGGCATAATATTAATACTACTTTGACTCTGATTAATGTGTGGACCCTATTGCAATTGCCATCCAGGACCTGCACAAAGTCGAGCCGAGGATTGTAACCCTCATCAGCGAGGGTGAGATAGACCCATGGGACATAGACATAGTCAAGCTCTGCGATATGTATGTGGGCGAAATCAAGAAGAGGGCCCCCCAGTGGGACCTGCGCATCTCCGGCAACGCCATCCTCACCGCTGCGGTCCTGCTCCGCCTGAAGAGCACTGTCCTGGACGAGAGGGCCGAGACGCCTGCCCAGGCGCCCGGCGTCATCCTGGGGGTCCCGGACATAGAGATAATCCCCATATCCCGCCGTGTCGAGCGCAAGATTACAGTGGTCGAGCTGCTTGACGCACTCAACAGCGCTTTCCGGCTGGAGAAAAGCAAGGAGATGGCCAAGAAGGCCCGGCCCGACATAAAATTCTATGCCGTGGACCTCAGCCGTTTCATGGAGAAACTTTTAATGGAGCTGCCGGACAACATAGTGATTGAAGCAATGGGGGCTCTCATACTCTTCTCATTGCTTGAGCTGGCCAACAAGAATGTAATTGAAGTAGAACAGGAAGATTGGAATGGAAGCATCCGAATTAGAAAACTGGGTGGAAGCTGCACTGTTCATGGCAGGCAAGCGGCTGGCCATCGAGGAGCTGTCGAAAATTCTTAACGCTCCGCAGGACCAGATTCTGAAAGCCATTGACGAGCTTCAGGACAAATACCGCGGGCCCATTCATATCCATCTCGATTCCGAGGCAGGGACTGTCTTGATGACTGTGGAGGGCAGATATATTGAAGACCTTTGGATGCTTGGCAAGGGCGAGCTGAGCCATGCGGAGCTGCGCACGCTGGCCACCATAGCTTTCTATGAGCCCGTCCGCCAGAGCGAGATTGTGAAGGCCCGGGGCAACAGGGCGTATGAGCACATAAGGACGCTGGCCGATATGGGGCTCCTCAGCGCGTCCCCGCAGGGCAACACCAAAGTTTTAAGACTGACCCGCAAGTTCTATGACTACTTTGGTGATGATGTTGCTGAGCGGATTAGGAGTTCACCGGTTGTTGTTAAATCTAAAAGGAAAGCCGGGCCTGCAGGACCCGCCCCGGAAGCCTCTGAGGAGGGTGGGCAGGATATGGCGGAAGGGGTCGATATTCGTATTCGAGACGTCCGGCGAAACTAAATTTTTGATAGTCCGCCCCGGCGGCTTCTATTTTTCAAACTATGCTCCGCGGGCCGATAGAAAACCCGGCGGAGGTGCAGATTCTTTCTGCATGCTCCTGCGCAAGCTCTTCAGCGGGAAATTTTTGGAGGACATCCGGCAGGTCAACGGCGACAGGATAATCCAGCTCAAGTTTGCGGGGTGCGACCTTTCAATAATTGCGGAGCTTTTCGGCAGGGGCAATCTGGTGGTGGTGGATTCGCACGGCATAATCCAGCACGCTTTGGCTTTTAGGTCCTGGAAGTCCCGGGAAATCCGGAAGGGCGTTGAATACACTCCTCCCCCCTTCACTGACTGGTTCTCCATGAGCAGGTCTGAGCTGGCCGGCTACATCAAGGGCCTGGACAAGGCCGAGGCGTCCCGGAAGCTCGGGCTCGGCAAAGCAGTTGAAGACGTCTGGGATGCCGATGCAGACAAATTCGCCGGCAGGCTCCTGGAGCTTGTAGGCACCCCTCTGAAATTTGAAGAGGTGGAAGCGGGCTTCAAGAAGCTGGATTCTGAGGCGCTGGACTCCGAGCGGAAGCAGGAGCTTTCGGAGAAAACAAAGGCACTCGAAAAAAGCCTGGAGGAGAACAGGAAGCTGATTGAAGCCTACAGGCGGGAGGCTGCGGAGCTCCGCAGGCTTGCCGAAGCCATCTTCATGGACCTGGGGGCGTGGGATTTGAAGCTGGCGGAGGCCCGCTCAAAAGGTAAGAAAAGGTTAAAAGTCTCCTGAACTGCCTATTCTGTGGTTCCCCGGAAGGACATAATCCTGGTCGTATTCCTGACCCTTCTCGGTTTCGCTGCCGTGCCTTTTTCAAACCTGCCCTATATGGACGCCCACATTGTCTTTGCCCTCGAGGGCATCTTCCTTTCCTTGTTTGTGGCTGCGACTGTTTTCCTGCGCTCTCTGCGGAGGGGCTTCATGGTGACTTTTGCGTCCATGCTCACTGTGGCATACCTGTCCCTGCTCCATATACTGCTCTTTCCGCGCTACGACCCAGTCGCCCCGGTCTCCTATTTTGCTGTTGCCTTCTTTTCATTTTTCATCAGCCTCTTTGTGGCCTACCGCCACTACACCAGCAGGAAGCCCCTGTACCAGGTGTATGAGGCCCATAAACCTGCCCTTGCAGCAGTATTCGTCACCTTCTTGGTGGTCTCTTTTGTTTTGTCGTTCCAGGACATACTCTACCAGTTCGGCCTCCTGATGATGGCGGGCGTGGCCCTCTCTTACCTGACCTTCCTTTTCATCTTCGCCCCAATGGTCCGCATAGACAAATGGTTCGGCAGGACTGAGGAGCTTGATGACAGGGAGAAGAGGACATACAATTTTGTCAAGAAATACGGCAAGACCAAGGACGTCTATCCTTTCTTTGCCTCCTGGCTCGGCGCTGCAGTGGCCGACATCGAGAATTACATAGACAGCCTCGAGGCCAAGGGGTACATGGGCCACAATTTCTTCTCATTCCAGAACCTCTGCTATTGGTTTTTGACTTCCATCTCATTTGCCATGGGCGTAACCGCTTCCGGCAGAAGCCTGGGGGACTATGTCTTCCCTTTTCTGCTGTTTGTAACAGGCATCGGCCTGATTGGGCCTCAGACGTTTTTCCAAAGGCTGTTCAGGAGGTCCCTCGGCCTCTTTATGCTCCTGGCTTCCCTGGTCTATTTCTACATGGCAGGCACGGGCATCTTTAGGATAGCGGCCGTCTCAGCCCTCCTGGCCGTTGTCTCCATATACTTCGCCTACCGCGATGATGAGACCGTGTCCATAGTGTTTGCATCCTTCTTTGTAGGGGCCCTCTATGTGATGGGCCGTTCGGCCTACCTGCCATTCTTCATCAGGACCCCGATGCCTTGGGTCATAACCCTGGTGACCATGATGGTGCTCCTCCACCACTTGTATGTCAAGGAGCAGTTTTATTAACCCGAGCTTTGCGAAGCTCGACCACGGTGGCTGTCTCGCTTCGCTCGACAGCCAGC
>CAZJUS010000017.1:0-17638 GCA_964549355.1 Candidatus Undinarchaeota archaeon
CGATTTTCTCCGGCTTGAGCTCCTCCAGGTCGCCGTATTCCTGGCCGGTCGCCAGGAAGTAGACAGGCTTGCCCGTGGCTGCCGAGACGGAAATCAGGGCCCCTCCCCTCTCATCCACATCGAACTTGGTCAGGATGAAGCCATCGATAAGCCCGGAAAATGCGCGGGCCTGCTCCACGGCATCGTTGCCCGTGGTCGAGTCAACCGTCAGCAGACTGAGGTGGGGTTTGGCCACCCTCTTGACTTTGGCCAGCTCGTCCATGAGGCCTGTGTCCACATGCATCCTGCCGGAGGTGTCTATAAGGACCACATCAATCCCGTGGGCTTCAGCATGCCTTATGGCGTCGAAAGCCACTGCAGCGGGGTCGGAGCCGTACTGGTGGGTTATCATGCGGACGCCGAGGCGGTCGCAGTGCACCTTCAGCTGCTCTATGGCCGCCGGGCGGAAGGTGTCCGCCGCTGCAACCACCACCGACTTGCGCTTTTTCTGGAAATAATGCACCAGCTTGGCAAGAGTTGTGGTCTTGCCGGTTCCGTTGATGCCTGAAAGCATGACCACGAACGGCTTTGAACCAATTGAAATTTTAGCAGGGTGGAGCAGGCCGAGCACCTCCTCGCGGAGCGCCTTCTTCCAGTTCCTCCTCTTCTCCCGCTTTATCCTGCCGAGAATCCGGTCTATGACCTCAAGGGCCACCCCGCACTCAAGCAGCGATGTCTCAAGCTCCTCCAGGACCGCCTCGTCTTTCCTGAAAATTTCAAAGATATTTTTTTTGCTTTCCGCTTTCCCGGGCCTGCCTTCCGCCCTCTTGGCTTTGGGTGCTGGCTTTCTTTTGGCCTCCGGGCCTTCCGGCTCTGCTTCAGCCTTCCCAAACACCTGCCTGAGTTTCTTACGCAGGAAGCCCAGCATTCTGCATCACCATCAGCTCCGCATTCAGCTCTGCAGTCAGCCTCTCAGCCTCCTTGCTGAAAGTGCCCAGGTTGCGGAGCACCATCTGCTCCTGCTCGGCCAGGATTTCAATCTGCCTGTCCACCATCGGAACTGCATCCCTGATTTCCTTTTCTACAAAAACACCGGCGCCGATATTCACCACGACCTTCCGGTTCTTGGTCGCCTTGCCCTGCGCATAAACTGAAGCCCCCAGCGGGACGAGCATGTCATCCCCCTCCGCCACATCCTCCATGTTCTTGAGGCCCATCTTGAGTATGCTCAGCTCATCCACAGTCTTCTCTATCTCCATCAGCCTGAGCTGGAGGGTCTGAATCTGCTGGTTGAGAAGCTCAATCTGAGCTGCTTTGACTTGGATGTCATAAGGCATTCCATCACCGCTTACCATCCCCACTACAAATTTTGCGGGTTTAAATGCCTTTCAGGTTTACCGGGAGCTCCTCGACAAAATCCAGGCGGGGGCTTTTCCTGCCCGGGTCCCTCAGGTATCCGAGTATCTCCTCGACAACTTCGTCCGGCGTCCTGCGGGTGGTGTCCACTTCAACAACCCTCCTCTTCTCCGGGGAATCCCACACTTCGTCGGAGATTACATTCAGCCCCTCGGCCTCCAGGTTCTCCTCAATCTTGCTCAGCTTCCAGCCTTTGCCGGTCAGGCGGGCCGCCAGCTCGCCGGGTGCACACCGCAGGACCACCACCGCATCAACATCAAAAATATGGCTGATGTGGCCGTCAATCACGCAGTCGTCGCTGAACTTCAGGTTGCGGGAGGCCAGCCCGGCATCGACCTCCCAGGTTTCCTGCTCATCATCGTAGTCCAGCTTGTAGTCCTTGAGGAGGAGGGGGTTCAAATCAACATAATCATAGTGGAGCTTCCCGGCTAAAAGCCGGGCGACTGTTGTTTTGCCCGTCCCCGGCGTGCCGGTCACTGCAATCCTCACGCCCTTTTTTAACAGAAAAGCATTTTATAGCTTATGCATAAGGAAGGCGTGGGGCTGTTAAAGAAATGCAAAGCATGCGGGGCATACACCTTCAGAGAAGCCTGTCCGGCCTGTGGCGGGGAGACTTCAAGCCCCAAACCTCCTAAATTTTCTCCAAACGACAAATACTGGAAGCAGAGGCTGATTGCAAAGGGGGCGGTTGAATGATGACCTGGAAGATTGAAGAAAGGCCCATCATCTACAACGGGGTCCTGATTGAAGGCCTGCCGGGCATAGGCAATGTGGGCAAGATGGTGGTGGAGTATCTCATTGAGAAGCTGAAGGCCAAAAAATTCGCAGAGCTTTACAGCAGTCATTTTCCATACCACGTCTTCATCAATGAAGACAGCACCGTGGACCTCCCCAGGAATGAATTTTACTACCACAAGTGCGGGAAGCACGACCTGGTGTTCCTGACAGGCGACTTCCAAAGCATGACGGCGCAGGGCCATTATGAAATTGCAGACGCTGAGCTGGAGTTTGCCAAAAAAATGAATGTGAACCGGCTCATCACTCTCGGGGGGTTCGGAGTGGAGGGGGTCCCGAAAAAACCGAGGGTCATGGGTGCGGGCACAAGCAGAAAAATTATTGAAGAGTTCAAAGATCACGGCATTGTTTTTGAAGACGGCGAGCGGGTCGGCATGGTGGTGGGGGCCAGCGGAGTCCTGCTGGGTCTGGGCAAGCTGAAAGGGATAGAAGGCATCTGCCTTATGGGGGAGACCCTGGCGCGCCCGATGTTCACAGATGCAAGGGCGGCAAAGGCGGTGCTGGAGATTCTGACTGAAAAATTCCGCCTCGACATAGACATGGAAGATATGACCCAGAAGGCCAAGGAGCTTGACAAGGCCATTGCGAAGGCCAAAGAGCTGGAAAAAACCATGCTCGAAAAGCTAAAAAAGCCTGGGGAAGAGTTGAGATACATTGGGTAACCGGAAACCGAGTCCCCGGGGAAGGGACGCATACAACGAAGCAGGTGAGTTTGAATTCAGAGCCAGGCTTCCCAAAAAAAATGAAATGTTCGGCATAGTCGAGCAGAGGCTGGGGTGCAGCAAAATGTATGTCCGGTGCGCCGACAACAAAATCCGCATTTGCAGAATTCCGGGGAGGTTTTCGCGCAGGCTTTGGGTCCGCGAAGGTGATTTGGTGCTCATTGAACCCTGGTCAGTCCAGGGCGACAAAAAAGCGGATGTTGTATACAGATACACGCCCGCCCAAAAAGACTGGCTGTTCCAGAAAAAAAGACTGCCGGAGAGTTTGCTATGATAATCGGTGTTGCAGGGCCCATGGGTGCAGGCAAAACCACAGTTGCGGACCTGCTGAAGCAGGAAGGCTTTGAAAAAACATCGCTGAGCGATGCCCTGCGCGATGAACTGAAGAGGCGCGGAGCGGAGATCACAAGGAATGCCCTGCGCAGTGTGGGGGATGAACTCCGGCTGAAATTCGGCAGGGATGTGCTGGCCCGGAGAGCCCTTGAAAAAGTCGATAGATTCGGCGGAGACTGGGTTATTGAATCGGTAAGGCTCCCGGAAGAAGCGGAAGCCATCAGAGAAAGAGGCATCATGATTGGAATCGTGGCCTCCAACAAAACCCGGTATGAGCGGATTGCCATCCGAAAACGGGACAAAGAGGAGGAGGCCATGAGCTTCGATGCATTCGTCAAGCAGGACGAACGCGACCGGAAGGTCGGCATTGATGAAGCCCTGGAAATCTGCGATTACCTTCTGGAAAACGACGGCAGTATTGAAGATTTGAAAAAACGGCTTGAAGCGCTCCTCAAAAAAATCCGGGCGGAGTGAATTCACTTTTCAGGGGGATTCACTTTTTCTTGATCCGTGTGAATTCAAAGGTTTCAGTCTTGCCCACTTTTTTCTGGATTTTCTTTATACTTTTCTCGAGCTCCTTTTCCGCAGTCTTGTAATCCGTTGCTCTTTTCTTGATGCTGTATTTGGAAGCGCCGATATACGAAATCCCGGGGATTCCTTTCAGTATGGCTTTCACTTTCTCAATGCCCCTCCCATCTCTGCTCTCCAGATTGATGACGCCGGAAATTTCAACCTGCGGAAGCGCAATGTTTTTGTCCACCAGCTCCCACAAGGGCGCCAGCACAGAAGCGGGAACTAAAGCTTTGAACTCGTCCGGTCCGCCGGCCTTCTTCATTTCTTCGAATGCAAAATAAAGCTCCCCAAACTCGGCCTTCATCTTTTTGAGGGTGCCATACACCTCTTCAAACGGCCTGTTCAGTTTTTTGGCCAGCATCTCCAGGATGTTCTCCACCCGCTTCTGCCTGCGGATTTGGTCCCACTTGGCCCTCAAATCATACTCGCTCATCCGGCGCACGCTGAGCTGGATGGATTTGTCCCTTTCGCGGATCTGGTAAGCTTTGGCCACCAGCTGCTTGCCTACGCTGACATGGCTCTTTATGTTTTTCACCCAGGTCTTGGAAATTTCGCTGATGTGGATCATGCCTTCAAGATTGTCGTATTCGTCAAGATTCACAAAGGCTGCATGGGGTGCAATCCGGGTGACAGTGACAAGGACATTCTCCCCCTCCTCCGGCAACCCCTGCTTTTTGATTTTCACGGGTTTAATCCGCTTCCGGTTTTAAAAATGCTTCCAAACGGCTCATCCGCAGACTATTCCAAGACCTGCACCACTTTGACCTGGACTCTGCCCTTGCCGCCCCTCGGTTTCACCAGAATCTTCCCGCAGACCAAGCATTTCACCTCGCTTGCGGGCTTATTGAAGACCACCTGTTCATTCTTGCACTGGCTGCATTTGACGCGGATGAATTTTGAAGAGGGTGTTTTAATCAGGTCCATCATCTTACCAACTCGAACTTTTTGGCCCGGAAGGTGCGCCTCCTGACGTGCTGTTTCTTGCATGTGGCGCACTCCAGGCGGATATCGACTTTTTTAGTCTGCTTCACGACTTTTGCACTCGGCCTCGGAAATCCCCGGTATCCCTTGACCACTTTGAGGTACCTCCGCTGGCCTTCACTCAAGGCGCCCCTCTCCTTCCGCTTGACGACAATCACCTTATGCTTGCCATGGGCCTTGCAGTAGGGGCAGTTGGCCATGATTTCCTTCGGCATTTTCACCTCTCTCACCTGTCTATGCATTTTTAACCTTTTCGCAGGCGCCCCATGCGTTTCACTCTTCGGCAGGCTCAGCCTTGCCCTTCTCCACTAAAAGCTCGGCATACTTGGCAGGCAGTTCAGCCAGCTGGCCCTTTTCGTAGGGGCCGTAGAGGTTCAGGTCGGTCCCAAGAAACGATGCAACAGGTTCAAGGATCCTGATTTTCCGGCTGTCCGTCTGCTCCGCCCCTTCTTTTTTTTCTCCGCCTTCCCCTGCAGTCCTGCCTGCTAAAACTTTGGCCAGGATGCCGTCCCTGCCCGCCTTGAGATTCAAAACAACAGCTTCATAGATCTTCCGCTCTTCGGGAACCATGTCCTGCATCTCCTGCTTCTCCCCGGTCGCCACTTCGGTCCCCGCCTGCCTGATGATTTTCCTTTCGCGCAGAGTGTAAAGCTCCTTTATTATCCTGCCGGCATTCCTGATTTCCTTCTCAAACTGGGTCAGCACCTTGTCTGTGAACCGCGAGGGATTCTTGCGGAGCTCTTCGTATCTGCGCATTTTTTCCGCAAAATACTCCGACACATCCCTCCAGAAGCCGGCGGGGATGGAGACCAGCTTTGGGCTGGCCCTCTCTTTTCTGTGGACCTCACGCAAGTCTTCAAAACTGACCACAGACTAAAGGTCGCGGGCAATTTAAAAATGGCTACCCCGTCTGCCCCCGGCTTCCTTTGGACGGCTCTCTGCTCCCGCCTGCATGGGCCTCCGCTCTCTTTGCTTCCGCCTCCTTACGCCTGGCCTTCAGCTTCTCAAGCTGGAGCTTCTTCTTTTCGTCAAGCGCCTTCCGCCTCTCCTCCTCCTTTTTGGCAAAGAGGAAGCGTCTGAACTTCTTCAAAGCATACGGAAGGGGGTTTTTCACGCCTCTGCACAAAGAGTCGGGGGTGCAGAGGCCGAGCTCAGAGTAATATTCCTTCCGGTCGCAGTTGGGTGGCGGTGTTTTTTTCTTCTGGTTCTGGTGCCAGCGGACATGCCCGCGGATGTAATTTTCCGCAAGCGGGGGTTTGTTCCTCCGGTTCCACTCCAGCAAAAACTCCGTTATTTCATCCCAGGTCCAGCCTGAATTGCTCAGCAGGTTGCGGAGGATGAACTCGGACCTCTTGCGCCCGTCGGACAGCCCTCCCAAGATTTTCTGGATGCACGGCGGAAAAAACCGGACAGGGATTTTCCCCTTGACCTCCTCGTACCTGCGGGTCCGCGGTTCAGTGCGGGCCTTCTTTCTATCCATCCAGCTGGTTGCAATCTCCGCCAGCTCCATGGCCTCGCCCGGCTCCGCAGCATCAAAGCTGAAAGGCACCACCTCGACATTCTCAGGCTTGGCCGACTCGACATCAAAATCCACGCTTTCGACCGGGATGCTTACCAGGCCGCTCTTCTCATTGACGGAGTAGGGCATGCGGATGAGATGGCGCGATGCTATGGCGATGCTGTCAATCTCGACCCCCTTGCGGACGGCGGTTGGGAGCTCTCCTGTAATGAAATCCTCAAGATACGCTCCGATCGCCCGCGGAACATCGGGGAATGCCATCATCAGCGAAGGATGGAAGGCCTTCCAGGGCACAAAAATATGGAAGCCCGACCTGCCGGAAAATTTAGTAAAGACATGCCTCACCCCATGGGCTTTGATGGCCTCGATAATCACATCTGCAGCCTCCCTGCCGTGGTCGAGGGTGTCGCAGTCCAGGTCTATCAAAAAGTCCCAGCCGGCCCTGGCTAATTTCTTGTCATTGAGCAGGAGCGGGTTGTCCCACAGCTCAACACTGCAGTGGAAGCTGGTTATGCCCTGCCGGACCATCTGAACCACATCGCCCGGATAGATGAGGGTGCCCGGACGCTTGCCGTAACCGCCGTCTGCAAACCTGCCGGCGACTTCCCGATGCTCAGCAAAACTGACCATGGCTGCTGAAACCTCGGGCCGGGAGTAGTAGGCTTCGAGGGCTTTCGGGTCCACAAAACCAAAAGGAAAGCAGATTTATAAATCAAGAGTTTTCCAATGGGCGTGGCCAAGCAAAAAATAACCCTCCCGTCCAGCATGGGCGGGCTGATGAGGTTTGATGAGACCACCGGCGGGCTTCAGATTTCGCCGGGGCAGGTTGTGATTTTTACTTTGATTGTCTGCGCAGGCATCCTGCTTCTGCGCCTGCTCCAATAGCGGCATGCCCTGCGTCGCAATTAAATACTGGCCCTTCCAATACTGGCGTGAGCCTGCCCACTGCATTGGCGGGCATCCTGCTGGGTGCGGTGCCCGGAGTCCACCAGAATCTCCTGTCCCTTCTTCCGCTTGCCGGAAGCAGGGACTTGTTTGAAACTGTTTTCGCTGCCATCTTTTCATCCATCATCCCCACGCTTTTGATGGCGCCTTCCCCTGAAACGGTCGCCGTCCTGCTGCCGGGGCAGAAAATGGCAGGCCAGGGCAGAATCGGTGAAGCGGTGTCCGAATTCCTGGGAGGGGCAGTCCTGGGCTCCGCCATGTTCATAATCATGCTTCCGCTCTACGAGCATCTGCTTGCGATTCCCCGCATCTTCTCCCGTTTCTTCTGGCTCCCCCTCACAGGCTTTGCCATGGTTCCTATTGTGCGCAACAGAAAAAAATGGAAGGCCTCGCTCGGGTTCTTTCTGCTGTCCGGTGCATACGGATGGCTGATGCTGAAGCTTCCCTACACCTCCGAATCACTCCTCATGGCGCATTTTGGGGGCATGTTCGGCCTCTCCAGCCTCCTGACTTCCGGCAGGCTCGCAAAGCAGAAAGTCGGCAGGCCGGAGCCCGTCTTCAAGTTTGCATCTTCCTTCGTCGGATTGGCGGGCGGCATGCTCATCTCCCTTTTTCCTGCACTGACCCCTGCGCAGGCCTCCGCCTTTGTGTTCGCCCTGCTGGGGCGCCCTGAAAACCAGCTGGCGGCTGCAGGGGCAATGTCAACAAGCGCCTTTCTTTTCTGCTTTCTGTCCCTCAAATTCCTGGCAAAGCCCCGGAGCATTGCAGTCCAAAGGATCGGCAATCTGCACCTGGACTCTGTTATTTTTGTTGCAGGCTTCGCATACACAACCATCATGTGGCTGGTCCCTGCAATCTGCAGAGTGCTGTCCAGATGGGATTTGAGAAAGCCCATGGCGGTACTGCTGATTCTGCTGATTGGAATTTTTTCCAAATCCGCCGGCTGGATTGCACTCCCTTCCCTGGCGCTCGGGGTCTGGTGCCACAGAAAGGGTGTCGAAAAAGTCAACCTCATGGGCTCCCTTATGCTGCCGACCATCGCCTGGTATCTGATGCACTAACCCTAAATATATGTAGAGGGTTCTAATTGTATGGAGCTCCAGTATCTCGGCCATGCAGGCTTCCGCATCTCCCAGGGGGCCTTGGAGATTCTCATAGACCCCTACCTGAGCAGGGACAGCAGGAGGGAGGACATGCCGAAAACAGGGCCCGAAGTGGACCCCCGCATGCTGCGCCCAAGCCATATCCTGCTGACGCATGAGCATTTCGACCATTGCGACGTGCCGGTAGTCACTATGCTGGCCAAAAGGCACTCTGCGAAAGTCATCGGCCCTCCGCCGGTGGACAGAAAATTGGGTTTCAATGTCATTAAAGTCCGGCCGGGCAACAGTCTGGACTTCGACGGCTTCAAGCTCAGGGTCATCAAGGCGTTCCACCACCAGTCCGAATTCCCTGTCGGCTTCCTGATTGAGATTGGAGAGCTCAGAATCTACCATGCAGGGGACACCTACTACGACTCCGGCCTCGGCAGGATAAACACAGACATCGCCCTGCTTCCCATCGGGGGCACATACACCATGGATATTGATGAAGCCGTCAAGCTGGCCAATGAAATCCATCCGCAGATTGCAGTGCCGATGCACTTCAATACTTTCGGGAATATCAAAGCAGACCCTGCGGAGTTCTGCAGAAAATTAGAAGGAGTCTGCAAATGCGCCGTCATGAAGCCCGGGGAGGTGATGAAGCTTGGGTGACAAAATCACAGTGAATGATTTTTTCAAAATCACAAAAGATGCGGCCATCCTTGGAATAAGCGTGGTCCTCGCAGTCTATGCCAAAATCACAGGAGACCTGAAGCCTTTGCTGATTTTCGGCACAGTGATCTCGCTGGCTTTCATAATCTATCTCATAAACCGCATAATGGGCCAGCTGAATTTTGACCCTAAATAATGCCTGCAAGCAGGCCGGCGAGAGCCAGGGAGAACGCAGGCGTCAGCGGAACGCCCAGCTTCACCTTGGCCTTACGGCGGATGCCGGATACAGCTGCAAGAAAACTTTCATATTTGGTTATGGGCATAGTCCTGCGGATCTGGGCAAACCCCAAATCCACATCGTCAAACACCCAATCATCCTCTTCAAGTCTGCAGATTTCTTTTTCGCCTTGGAGAATCAGCTTCACTTTTTGAAAAGTCAGCAGGAAGAAGCCTGTGAATATCAGGACCAGGACCAGCATCAGATAGCCTGCGGGCGCCAATGCAGATGCAAGAGCCGACATGAAAATCAGGACGGCAACACTCGGCCATTCGCCATTCACTGAAAGCACAAAGAGGTAGCTCAGGAGCGACCACACCCCAACAGCGGGCACCAGAAGAAGGGGGTATGCAAAGTTGAAGTTCGGAAATGCCGGCGAAAGCACTGCAAAGATGCCTGCCAGCAGCCACATATCTCCGCTGGCCCACTGCCGGAGCCGGAACAGGATATAGCCAAATAAAAAAGCGACAGCCGAAGCAACTACACTGCGCAGAGCAAAAGACGCATCGCCGGTGAACAGGCTGAAAAGCCCCCATCCAAGGTAGCCCACAGGGAACATGCTGAAAATCAACTTTTCGGGGAGGTATGTGGACGCCAAATCAAGAATGGATGAATAAAAGACGACAAAAAAACCATAAAATACGAGGAAAAGGGCGATGAGAATTACCATAATGCTCTTCTTGCGTCTTCAATATCTTCTTTTCGGACGGTCTTGCGTTTTTTGCCTTCCGCAATGGAAAGCGCTTCTTCAACCACCAAAAAGCCCAGCTCTTCAACAACCTCGGCCAAAGCTTCTGCAGCTTCCTCGGAAACCCTGTGGTTGGTCTTCTTGAGCATTTTTTTGAAAGGTGCAACAGGTAGAACCTCAGCCATGCCATGACTATTCAGGAGGTTATATAAGGCTTTTGACATGCTTCTACTGTGGAAATTGAGCTTGATACCGCCAAAACGGCATCGCAGAATGCAGGAGACCTCTTCAACCGGGCAAAAAAGCTCGAAGACAAAGCAAAAAAAGCAGAATCAGCCCTCAAAACAATTGAAGAGCGCATCAGCAGGCTCAAAAAAACAGGAAGACTTGAGGCGGCGGAGCGGAAAGGCCTGAAGGAGAAAAAGCCTGCGGGGCAGTGGTACGAAAAGTTCAGGTGGTTTTTCTCGAGCTCCGGCAAATTGATAGTCGGCGGGCGGGACGCGACCACCAACGACATACTCATGAAAAAGCATGTGGCCAAAAACGAGCCGGTGTTCCATGCGGACATTGTGGGCGCCCCGTTTTTTGCAATCAAGCGCGCGCCGGGCAGGGGGGCGGGTGGAGCCGGCGAAGAGATAGGCGAAAGCGACATCAGAGAAGCTGCACAGGCCGCTGCAGTTTTTTCAAGAGCATGGAAGCTGGGCTACGGGTCGCTGTCAGTCTACTATGCACCGCGTGAACGGTTCACAAAACAAGCGCCCAGCGGGGAATATGTAAAGAAGGGGGCGTTCATGGTCTATGGAAAAAAGGACTGGATTGCTGTGGAACTGAAAGCAGCGGTCGGAGTGAAAAACGGAAAAGTCACTGCCGGCCCAATATCCGCCATTGAAAAATGGGCGGAGCGTTCACTCCGAATTGAACCCGGGCACCTCAAGCAGGGGGAAGCCACAAAGCTCATTGCAAAAAAACTGAAAGCTCCTGCAGACGAAGTCCAGAGAGCTCTGCCTGCCGGCAGGACCCAATTAATAAAAACTAAATAAAATAAAAAAAATAAAAACCGCAGGAAGGTTTAGAATCTCCTTCGCGGTGCATCCTCAACAAACTTTTCAGACACGTTGTTTTCAGTATTGGCTTCAACTTCAGCTTCGCTGTCTTCGATGCTTCCATATTTGCCGGTACTGATTCTCATGGAGTTCCGGAAAGTATTCACATAAGCATTCTTCAGAAGATATGTCTTCCCAACCTCAATCTTGTCTATATTGTCGTCCCACAGAGACAGAATAATCACGCCGGTTTCATCGCCGACGAGAAATTCAGCCACTCTGTGCTGTCTACCGGTCGCCCTTGCGGTGACCTCTCTTTCGTCCATCTTTTCCACGACTTTGACAGTCATGTCAAAGCCCCTGCTACGGGGTGTCAATTCCTCGATTTTTGTCATACATCTCACCAATTGTGTATCTTTGGAGGTTGGCCGTATTATAAATTTGTGCATTTCCATGCCACAAACCATAAAAACCATTGAATGGAATCCGAATGAATAACGTGAAAACTGCTCCGCATGTTGTGGTGGTTGGAGGAGGGCCTGCAGGCATTTTTGCCGCCTTAAAGCTGGCGGACCACGCCAAAGTTACTTTGGTTGAAAAATCCGGCAATATCGGCGGGGCGGGCCTGCACTCTGACGGAAAAATCAATTTCCACCCGCAAATTGGAGGGGACCTGACTGATTTTATGCCGGAGGATGAGGCGTGGATGGTAGTCCACGAACTTGAGAGGATTTTCAGCGAATTCGGTGTGGAAGGAAGCTACCCTTCGAATCAAATCGAAAAACTGCTGAGAAAAGCAACATCAAGCGACGTCAAATTCGTTCCCGCCAAGCTGGCGCATGTTGGCTCAGACTGCCTTCCCGACCTCATGAAGCGTTTCCAGAAAAAACTTGAAGAGAAAGGCGTCAGGATTCTCTTCCATTCAAAAGTCACTGATTTGAAAGTTGCCGATAAAAAAGTGAAGGGGGTTGAAATTGGAAATCAGGAAATCCCATGCGACTTTGCAATACTTTGCCCGGGGAGGTCCGGTTCATTCTGGCTGAAAGAGATGGCAACCAAACACGGCTTCACATTCCGGCACAACTATATTGATATCGGCGTCAGGGTTGAATTCTCATCACGCGTTCTTGATGAAATCACTATCGATCAGAAAATATGGGACCCGAAATTTCACATAATCACACCGAGCTACGATGCATTTGTCAGGACGTTTTGTACGAATCCCCGTGGATTCGTAACAATCGAACCATACGGAAAAAACATGATAGGTGTGAATGGGCACGCTATGAAGAACATCCATTCACACAATTCAAACTTTGCATTGCTGGTAAGAGTGAATTTAACAGAACCGCTGGAGGACACTTCTGAATACGGCGCCACAATTGTAAAAATCTCCAATATTCTTGGAGGGGGAAAACCGCTCATACAAAGGCTCGGAGACCTTCGAAAATACAAAAGAAGCAGCTGGAAAAGCATCAACAAGAGCAACATAACGCCGACTTTGAAAAATGCAACTCCAGGGGATATTTCAATGGCCCTTCCGCATAGGATTGTCGTTGACCTGCTGGAGGCGCTTGAAATGCTGGACAAAATTATGCCGGGCGTTGCATCCAACAGCACCCTCCTCTATGCACCGGAAGTTAAGTTTTATTCAATGAAAGTGAATACCACCAATAAACTCGAAACGGATGTTGAAAATCTTTATGTTGCGGGTGACGGCGCAGGGGTAAGCAGAGGAATAAATGGCGCTGCTGAAACCGGAATGCTTGCAGCATTCGGAATAATTGAAAAAATAAAGGGGGGATTGTGAATGTTTTTGTCTGGGAATGATGTTGCGAAATCGCTAAAAAATGTGAATGAAAAACAGATTCAGCCTGCAGGGGTGGACTTGACAGTGGATAAAATTTGGAAAATCAATGATGCTGGTGAGCTGGATTTTTCAAACGACAATCGGAAAATTCCTGCTGGAGAAGAAATGCCATTCACAGCACCCGTTCACTTGGAACCGGGTGCATACATAGTCAGGTATGGCCAGGAAATTTCCATTCCGGACGATTGTATTGGAATCGTACTTCCGCGATCAAGCCTGATGCGCATGGGGGCCACCCTCATCAGTGCATTGTGGGACCCGGGATACCTTGGCAGGGGGAAAGGGCTCCTCCACATAATGAATGTGCACGGAGTTGTGTTGCATCCCAATGCGCGAATCGGCCAGTTGATTTTCATCAAAGGGCGCCCAGGGGACACTTACGATGGGGCATATCTGAACGAGGTGTAAAGTTTTTTTAAGCCCCGGCGCAGGCAACAGCATGGCGCAGGAAAGAACTTTTGTGATGCTCAAGCCGGAAGTTGCGAAAAGGCAGCTGGTCGGTGAAATTATAGGCAGGCTGGAAAAGACAGGGCTTAAACTGGTTGCCCTGAAGATGGTCCGGCCGACTCCTGAGATGGTGGCGAAGCACTACCCCAGCGATGAGGGCTGGCTGACGAGGGTCGGGCACAAGACAATAAACGGCTATGCGAAGCTCGGCATCGACCTCGTAAAAGAAATGGGCACCGACAACCCTTTGGAGATTGGAAAAACAATCAAAAACTGGCTGGTGAAGTACATCTCAAGCGGGCCTGTGGTGGCCATGGTTTGGGAAGGCAACCGCGCCCGCGACATAGTCAGGAAGCTTGCCGGAGAGACAGAACCCCTGTCTGCAGGCCCGGGGAGCATAAGGGGTGCAGTCTCATTTGACTCCTTTGAGCATGCCAACCGCCAGTTCAGGGCGCTCTTCAATATAATCCATGCCAGTGAAACTGAAGAGGAGGCCAAAAATGAAATTGCACTCTGGTTCGGTGAAAGTGAACTGCAGGACTACAAGACGGGAACGGAATTGGTGTGGGAAAGCGTAATGGAAAAAATGAAGTGAGCATCCAAAACTTCCCGGATTTGTTTCAGACTCCAAAATCGCGGTATTCCCGGGGCACGCCGAACAAGACCAAAGTTTCGCCTATCTTCAGGACCGATGCCTCCTCATCCGCACGCATATCCGGAACAAGAACAATGCCTTTGGTCCGCCTTCCGTAATCTTCCGTACAGTTGAACTTTACATAAGGCACTCCATTCCGCCTTGTGCATTTCTTCAGCTTTACTGATGCATAAGGCACCTTGAGCATCCGGCCCCCGCCCGCCACATATGCAGTCGCATCCCTGTATTCGAGGCTGAGCAATTCAGCTTTCAGAAACTTTGGAAAGCCCGGGGAAACTTCAATCTCCTCATCCAAACCTTCTTTCGCTTCCCTGGCAATGCAGTACTCATAATGCTTTTCCCTGCTGTATTCCACGACCTTTGGACTGCCCCCTTCAAACACAGAACTGGAGACTTCCATCAAAATCCGAAAGCCGGAGGCATTCACTCCTTCTTCCCGGCCTTCTTGGCTTTCCGCACCCACTTGACCTTCCTCGGATTTCTCCCCATCAAAAAGTTCTTCTCGCACTTGCTGTTGCAGAAGCGGAGCGCCGAGCCGTCGTTCTTGATCAAGGTTATGCCTCTGTTTTTCATGATGTCCTTTCCGCAGAATGTGCACTTCATCTCCTCGCCTCCAGTTTGCGGGCCTGCATGGCCGTCTCAGTCAAAAGAAGTATGTCGCCGGTCTTGACCGGGCTCTTCACATTCCGGATGAGGACCTTGCCTGCATCCCTGCCCTCCAGGACCTCGCATCTGATTTGGACTATCTCCCCCCGGACTCCTGTCCTTCCAACAATCTCGACCACTTTCGCCGGGAAGCCCAGGACCAAATCCGGGGCTTCGGCCGGCTTTGGAGCTTCGCCGGCTTTCTCTGGCTGGGTCTTTTTTTTCTCTGCCATTCAAATCCCCATTCACTTCTTGGCTGCTTTGCTGAGGACTTTCAGTTTCTTGACCACGTCTTCAAGGGCTGCCTTTGCATCCCCGGCTTCAACAACAACACCGCTGGCGCATCCGACCTCAAGCCCGAGGGCTGCACCCAGCTCCTGCTTGGTCGGGATTTCCACGCACGGGATTTCCTTCTCATCGCACAGGATGGGCAGATGCATCACTATCTCTTTGGGCTCTACATCGGCTGCAACAGCCACAAGTTTGGCCTTGCCGCGCTCGATGGCCTTGGTCACCTCGTTGGTGCCTTTTTTGATTTTTCCAGAAGCTCTGGATTTTTCAATGACCTGCAAAACTTTCTCTACTAAGTCCTTAGGAACTGTATTTTCATTTTCCGTCATCGGATTCACCTCGGAGTTGTCCTTATACAAGATTTATAATACTTTGTCAGAGCAGGAGTCTTTAATGACGTTTATCGCCACAAAGGTCGTGGTCCTCTCAACATACTTCCACTGTAGCACGGACTTGATGAATTTCTCCAGCCCGACCATCCCTTTGAACCTGCCTATGAAGAGTATGTCAAAATCCCCCGTGACCTCATAGGCGCACAAAACTTCCGGCCGCTTCTTCAGGAGATTGTCTATCTCGCCCAAGCGTCCGCCCCTGGCTTTAACGCCGACTACGGCCCGAATCTCTTCCATAAAACCAAAAAAGGCTGTGGATTATAGATTTTTGGGTGGCCTAAGCGTGCTTTATGAGGTAATCGGAAAGGCCGTGGAGCCTCAGGATGCTGGGCCGGCCGGCCCCTCCTTTCTTGAAGACCCCTTTGTTTTCCCTGCTGAGGGTCACAATCAGACAGTCTTTGATTTCCGGATGCCTCTGGAGGACCCCCTGCTCCCTGAGCCTGCCGAAAATCCGGAGCCCCTGGGCCTCGGCCTCCTCATCAGTCTCCCCTGCAGCAAAAGCAGTGAGGATGCGCTTCCCCTTTGGGCTGACTGCAATGAAGCCTGCGCGGGAAAGCTCGCCCAGATTGATCTGGTAGGCGTTGCTTATGCTCCATCGGTTCCTGCCCAGAAGCCAGACAAACAAAAATTCGCCCGGGAGGCGGTTCCAGGTGAGGTTGCCCAGGAGCACCTGCTCCAAGGCGGAGGAATAGCTGAAGATGCCGGGGCTCAGCAGCTGCTCCAGCTCCTTCCGCAGCTCCTTCGGCTTCGCCATCAAATCCAAAAGGTTGTTCTCCGGGGTTGCGTCGTCCTGCATGGCCTTGGCGAAGCTCTTGCCAATCACATGAGTCGGGACCACCGCCTGCTGGGACAGCCAGTTCAGAGTCTCAAGCAGAGTCTTCGGCCTCTCGCCGTCGCCACCCACCATGAGATACTCCATGGCATTGACAATTGCAGCGGATGATGCAGGGTCCAGGGCCACATAAACCTCCGCCAGGGTTGTTTTTAAGCTTGTAGTCTTTTTTTCAGGACTACATTTGTTTTTAATTTCAATCGCCGTTGTCTGGCAACAGGAGGCTTTCCTATGAAATGGGAAGACGACGTCCAGGAAAAATGGTCCATCGACCCAGATGACGATTGGGACGAGGATGACGGCTGGGACGATGACGACAGCGACTGGGATGATGAAGAGTGAAACCCGCTCTTCGACCAGTCTTCCGCCGGGCATACTCGGCAAATGGTGGCCCTCCGGGGCCTCTTATTTTTATAATTTACTTTCTAGTAACAAATTTAAATCACAAATTCCAGATTTTCATGTGCCGACTGACGAAAGCAGAGCAAGCAGCTTGAGTAATGACGGGGCCAGCTCCCAATACCTAAAGGATTTGATAGTCGCCCCTTTTTGGAAGGAAGGCTATGTCAAAAATCTGCTGGAGCATTTTGAGTCGGCAGAAGAGCTAACACTCACGCGCACAGACAGAAGCGCCTGGAAGGTCAAATTCAGGAACGGAAGAGAGGCCGTCCTGGTGCACACCAGTCCGGGATGCTTCAACGCGGGCCTCCTGATAGATTCAATAAAAGACTCCCGGGTGGAAAGGGTGTATCTCACAGGCTTCATTGGAGGGGCCGGGGACGGCGAAGTCGGGGACCTGCTCATCCCATACGGCTTCCGGGCTTCGGACGGCGTCTCGCAACAGCTTGCCAAAGGCGACGCGCAGGACATCAGGACCAGGGAGCATTATTACTTAGACTACAGCAGCCAGGAAGCAGTCAAAAAAATAGCAGATGAGCTGGGAATTGAATACAAAGAGGGCACCGTCGTGACTGTCGATGACCTAGAGCTTCAAGACCAAACCAAAACCAACTACCATGACATGGGTTTCGATGCCGAAGGCGCCCGTATAGAGGCCAAGCTGAAAAAGCTGAAGGAAGAGTCCGGAAAGGACATCCGGCTGTATGCAGTCCTCGGCATCTCCGACAAAACAGAGGAAGGGGTGCTCCCCCCGGACACCAACGAGCTTACGGAAAAAGAAAAGGAGATTATCCGGAAGCAATACCAGATTATTGAGGGGTTGGTCGCCCAGTACAATTCCTGACAATATCTTTTGCCGCGAAGCGAGCCGGCGACGACGGCTGTCCGGAGGACAGCCACCCTAGTCAACCAAGCTTTACGAAGTTCGACCACGTGGCCTGCCTCCGGCAGGCCGAATAATTTTAATCAAACTTTTCTGCGGAAAAGTTTGTTTTGGTCAAGGTTTTGCGCGAAGCGGAAAAGCTTGTGGGACCGCCGTGATTCGAACACGGGATTACCTGCACCCCAAGCAGGCGTCATAC
>CAZJUS010000018.1:0-16873 GCA_964549355.1 Candidatus Undinarchaeota archaeon
AGCCTAGTTCGCGCAGTTTTTCAATACTGGTTCCAATCTCTTTAGGTTTGAAATGAGTCAAAGGCATATCTGTTGAGTCAACACGTATGGTCCCGTCTTTGTTGACTGTGAGCTCATATTTGCATCTCAAAACACCCTTCTCAAGTTTTTCAGGAATTTTGGTGTTGGAGCTGATGCCTCTTACGCCCTTCAGGACAGGAGGCACCACGACCCCCATTCTTTGGCAGATTTCTTCCAAGTTTTCTTTGAGGAATATGGATTCATATGCCCTTGTCGGCAGGCCACAATGAACCTTCTGGTCTGTTGTGGCTCCGCATCTGATACATTTGTACTTTTGTACTGTTTCCACATTGCAGACAGGGCACATCAAATAGTAAGTCCTCCTCTCGCATTTCGGACAAACCCTGAATGCAAGGTCTGCGAGAGTCCTTCCATTGAGGGCTTCAACGATATTCCTAAGCCTGCTGATTCTCCCGGAAGGAAAAAGTGAATGGGGGCTGCCCTTCATTGCCCGCTTCTCTGCTTTTTCAGGCCGGCCCATTCTCGCCCCAATCCATTTGCCTGCCTTCTTTTGAATTTTAACAGGCGACAGCAAATTCACAAGATCAATTGCTGTTTCCGGCATTTCACTGGGGAGCTCGCCGGATAAAACTAAACGAATAATTTTTTCATCATTTTCACCCACAACAACCGCACCCTCCTTTACCTGGTGCTCGACCCCCAAATTTTCAAGTATGTCCTTCACAGATTTCCAGTCCACTGCTTCCTTATTGGAGCCGAGCGCATCTTTCAGCCTTTTCACATCATCAATACTCAAGCTTTCCCAATAGAAGCTGTAATCGGGATGGAGGGGGATGCTGAATTTTTTGCTGATTTGTATTGCCTCGTCAAGGGCCACTTTCATTTCGCTCCATTCCGGGTCGTGGGCCTGGACTTCCTTAAGCCACCATTCCCTCACCCATGCTGAGGGCTTTAGAGCCTTCCCGTTGGTCAGGAACTCGCCGTATGAAATTAAGATGTCCCCTAAATAGAGAATTTTGTCCACTCGGTCGACCAGAAGTTTGGCCTGCTCAACAGTATTGACCTTTACTACATCGCCGTTCTTGAGCCGGACGATGGGGCCTTCAATTGAATCAACAGGAGCTACAGCTCCTGCCTTTCCAGGTATCCCCATCTTCAGCTGGGCTCCCATTGCCAGGAAGCTGTCTGAAATTACAATAGTCGCGGGATGGACGCCGACGCTGGCAAATCCAGTGTTCCTGGCCCTTCCGTACACCAGCCGGAAGCCTCCGATTCTATCAGGATATCCAAAAACCGGCCGTCCGCCCGGAATCTCCGCAAGATAGACCGCGCCTGAACTCCCTTTCTTTGATTGGTTTTTTTTGTATTCAATCAAAGTTTTCAGCCATTTCCAATTTTCAAGGTTGTACTTTTTGTCCCATTTTTTCAGCCTCTTCAGGATTTTCGGCGCTTTGAGGGCGAGCATGCTCAAAGTAAGGACCATGCCACCGCGGATGGCGTTGGTCTCCACCCTTTCAAGGTCTTTGAATGCAAGGACCTCCAGCTTCTCAGTTGATTCGCCTGTCACTTCAACCGGCATGTGGTTCACAATTTCAAGAAGCTCCTGTTTCGACGGGAAATACTGCAGACGGGTTATCCGTTTGTGGTAATCTTCGACTTCCAGATAATACCGCTCAGCTTCGTTATTGGTGGGGTCGTACTCCTGCAGGCCGAATTTTTTGCGCATGAAATCCCCCAGCAAAACAATCATGGCATTGGTGGTGCCTCCAGCACTCCGGATTGGCCCTGCAAAGTAAAGGGCAAGATACCTGCCCCCGTCTTTTCTTTTTTTAATTTTGACATGGGTCAGCCCCTCAAGAGGGGCGGTTACAATGCCGAGCGTCCAGTAAGCAATGCCTGCCCGCATCCCCGCTTCGATGGCCTGCTCCTCGCTCTCAAAATCACAGAATTTTTTTTCTGCCACTTCATTCGCAATAATCAAGCCAATTTCCTCATTTCCTTTTCCATACTCTGCCTCCAATTCTTCAATGCGCTCCTTCAGGCCGGAGCCGATAAGGGAAGGCACAAGCATGCCGACCAAGCCCTCGACTCTGCCCGCGACCCCCTTTGCCAGAAAAATCTCAACTTCTTTTGAAGGGTCGAGCCCCATGCTTCGGGCGCGTTTTGCAATAAGGTATGCTTCATTCACTCGCTTTTCCAAATCATCTTGATATTGATGGGGCTCCACCAACTTATCAATAGCAAGTGTTAATATTACTTACTTACAAGACGGATGTGGGAGCTGAAAAGTTTGTAGGAGCAAGCAAGTATCTGAGTGCGGGGATACCTGCAGTTCCATGCATCGTCAGGGGCTTTGAGGTTTTTGAGGTGCCGAAATTTCTTCCGACTGGGGCCGGCCCCCATGTCTGGAGCCTTGTGGAAAAAACAGGGCTTACCACACCGCAACTGGTGCAAATGGTGGCAGACCAAACCGGCGCGGACCAGCGCGACATCGGTTATGCAGGCCTCAAGGACAAGCATGCCCGGACAGTGCAGTGGCTGTCATCGCCCAAGCTGTTCGCTTCCACCTCCCGGTACCGTGTTATTGTTGCCAAGCCCAGCCGGCGCAAGCTTCGGCCGGGGACCCTCCACGGCAACTGGTTTATAATCACTCTTGAGACCAATGAGCCTCAGAAAGTCATTGATGTCATTAAGCTCATTGAGCCTGCAGTCCCCAACCTCTTTGGCCCGCAGCGCTTCGGCAACCGCAGGAACAATCATGAGATCGGCCGTCTGCTTGTGAACGGAAGGAAGCGCGACGCCCAGAGAAAAATGAAGCATGCCCGAATCCCCCTCACCCGGCGCTTCTACAGGTTCATGGAAGATGCATACCTCAGCTACCTCTTCAACCGAATTGTGAATGAACGCATACCTGACGTCAAGCTCCACAGCTACGACATCCCAAGCAGATACGGGCCGACCGCCCCCTTGTTCGGCAGGAAGACTATGTTTGCAGGAGGAAGGCAGGGGGAGATTGAAAGGGCTGTCCTTGAGGCAGAAGGCATCACACTCTCAAGCTTCAGGTGGGACGGCGGCCGGCGCCCCATGTTTGTCCCGCTGAAAGGCCTGGAATACCGCGCCACCTCAAACAGCATCAAACTGAAATTTTTCCTGCCCAAGGGCAGTTATGCAACATCAGTGCTGAGAGAAATTGCTAAAACAAATTTCACTTCACCCTCTCTTTCATCTTTCTGCGGAGTCGCTTGAGCCTGCGCATCTTTTTTTTACGCCATTTCCATCTGCTCTTCCTCCCCGAAACCTTTTTCCAAGGGTGCGATGTTTTAACCACATGGTTTTTTTGGTTAATCCTATAAAAAACTAACGAAAACGCTTAAATCTATGTAAGTGCAGTATTTCCATGGCTTACACAAAGAAAGTTGAAGTTAGAAACTTCGCAAAATCAAAGGATATGAGGGTTTCTGGTGATGTTTTCGACGCGCTTGACGCAGCCATTGAGCTGATGCTCAAGAAGGCCGCTGAAAGATCCAAAGCCAATGGACGAAAGACTATCAAGGCCGTCGACATCTAAACCCTTTTTTCTTTTCTTTATTTTTTTAAACTGCACGACCACTCAGTTCTATGGACATGCGTGCGTTGGCCCGTCAGCTCAAGACGAAGGAAATTCCTGCAAAGCGTGTGATTTTTGAAACTGAAGAAGGCAACTGGGTGTTTGACAATCCAAAAGTAATAGAGGCAAATATGATGGGGCAGATTGTCTTTCAGGTTTTTGGAAAATATGCGATAGACGCAATTAAAAATGAAGATTTGGAGCTCATAATTGAAAAAACGGGCTGTACATTGGAAGAAGCTAAAAAAACCCTCAAAGAAACAAAAGATCTGGCTGAAGCGATTATCCAGTTAACAAAATAATTAAAATGAAAAAGAGTGGATACGCTGTTATTTACTATAAACGGAGCTTTATTTCGTTTTTCCCATGAACTACTGTTTTAGGTTTTCCAACAGCAGTCAATACTTCAAATTTCTATGGTTTTGCTTCGGGCACCCTTACCGAATCAAACTAGAGATAACGAACTGAATCTTACCCCTTAGTTGAGAGGTTTTGAAACCTTTCCACGTTTTCCTACCCTAGCTTCTGTTTTTGCGGGTTTCTCGGCAATTGACCTTCCCAGCAGGCGTGAGACTTTGCGGACATTTGCCGGATAATGCGTGTCCAACGAACCGCTTTTTTTGATGTTTTTGGACTGGTCTGTTGCCTTTTTTGAATTGTTTGATATTGATGTCATTTGATATTTGAGGCAAATGCGATGTACAAGGGGCAGGGTATGTTGTTCCAAAGTCTAGTTGAAGTTTTTAATTATTTTTCATATCACCCTGTCTTATTGGAAATATTTTCCATACTTTTGAACCGTTTTTTTAGGCATTTATCCATCTAAACTTATAAAAAATTAAGGATCTTCCGCAAAACTACTTAGGCTTCGACTAAACTCACAAAAACACCAAGAATATCCTCCATTTTTAAAATTCGGCGCGGTTTATCTCACAAATATTAAAAATACACACTCTCCTTTTGGTTTGCTGACCGCACATCTCTCACATTTATTCATTCCAGGCCCCTTTTCGTTTTCATCCACCGCCATCAACTCTCCCATTTTTTGATTTTTCCCCTGTCGTTTATAAATAAACTGTCGAAACGGCATCTGAATCCTGAAATCAACTTTCAAGTGTTAACATCTCAATGGTATCATTGAGGTCATTTAACCCCATTTCATCTTAAATAATCTCATTTGAGATTGATGTCTGTTGATTTTTGATGTTAATGAGCTTATTTGACATCAAAAACACCCTTTTTGTGACGTCAATTGATGTCAAGCCATATCAAAAATCATCAACACATCAAAACACAGGCCCTTGGGCGGCATGTGAAAACTTTTTGCCGAAAATAAAAACTTTTTGATACCGAAGGTATCAATTAGTAGCCCCAGCCGGATTCGAACCGGCGTCTCGGGATTCAAAGTCCCGAATGCTTGACCAGGCTACACCATGGGGCTTCACTGCGTCTTTCTATGGTTTTTTGCCTTTATTTTAGCATCGGTTGTCATTTGAGAATATACACTTGCGCACATGACCGGCCGGACAACCTGTGCGGGGTACAGCAATAATGCGGCAAATAACAACAAAAACTTATTGTTGAATGCAAAATGTTTTCATCAAAAATTGTGGTTTTGGAAGCCTGCGCCCCTGTTTGAGCCAACCCCATTCCCCCTTCAATTCCCGCAGTTTTACGTCGCCGGCGGGCCCTTTTTTTGCGCCTGCCGCCTTTGTTTCGAGAGCAGGGTTTCAAGCTCCTGGGCGACCTCCACCACCCCAGAGAATGCCTGCTCTATGTCTTTCCGGACGCGGAAGTCCAGAGTGTCTTTCAGGGTCCTTTCCCTGAGCTTGTAGACGGAGCCTTTGGCTTTGTAGATGAGGCCCGCATTTGCGAAACGCCTTATCCTGGAGTATGTGGCCGTCTGCCCAAGCTTTGCAATCCTCTGGATTTCTTCGACCTTGAGGCCTTCCCTGTGCTCCACCAACGCCAGGAGTATCTTCACGTCCCTGTCGTCCTTGAGGTTGGACAGGCCGAGCGACTGCAGGATGAAGGCGGCCAGCTGGTCCGGACTGCGGATCCCCGCAAGCGGAATTTCCTTGATGTGGATTTCGAATACCATTTTTCAACACCTCCTAAAATGGGGTTTTTAGGCCGTTTAAGTAGGGTTATTCGGCGCCAAAAATTCCATCGTTTTTTTGGCCCTTCTCCCTGTTGGTTTTGGCGGAAAATTTCGTGTTTTCTATGAAATTTCACCCCCCTGCCGGCAAACCTCATTTTTTGGTGTAATAGCGTAAAATTTCCCCATATATAAAGATATTTCGCTGTATGCCAGTGGGGGCCGGTGAAAACCTGCCGGCGGCCCATCATGGTTTGTTGCGGCAAATGCCAAAGTTTAAGTGTTTCGCCATTTTGCGAAATTTATGAGGGAGAAGCCCATCAGCGAAATGACTCTGCGCAAGTACGAGCCTCCCGGCGAGGACTTCAAGGCCAATATCCGGCGGTTTCTGCTTGGTCTGGGCCTGGTCCGCCCCGGCGACAAAAACAGTCCAGTAGAAGCCATCCTGTCCACGATTTTGACCTATAACCGCCCCGTAGCAGTCAGGGAGCTGGTCCAGCTGACCGGCATCAGCGAGTCCGGCGTCCGCTACCACGTCCAGCGCCTGAAAGCCCTGCGCCTGGTCGAGGGGCACGGCAGATACCGCATTGCGGAGGGCGACCTCGCGGTTGCTTTCAAAATGCTGCGCAGATATGCGCTGGAGGACATCCTGGACCGTATTTCTGAATATGCTGAAAAACTTTCCGGCTCCGGCCATGGCTAGCGGTTATCCGCGGTTGAAGACTCTGCTCAGGTTTTCTATGGCCACTGCAACATCCCGCCCGAAAGTGGTCAGTTCTATTATTTTTATCCGGCCGGCCTTCTTGAAGGTGATCAGCTTCAGCGCAACCATCTGCTGGACTATACGGACGCAGTGCGAGTAGGTGCAGTCGACTTCTTTGGCCAAAATTGAAGCGTATGTCTTGCCGTTGCCCTCCTTTATCTTGATGAGCATCTCCGCTGGCTTTTTGTGGAGGAATAGATTGTGGAGTCGACTTTGATTCTTCATCAGCGAACCAATTCCGGAATGTTTTAATAAATAGTGTATATTAGATAATATATATTTGGGTGCAATTAACCTTTCTTATTTTGGAATGAACTTGCCTGCTAACTTTACCATAATAACAACAAACGAACCCAATATTGTAGTGGTGATAACATATGACAACGGATAAGTGGTATCCAAAAGCCAGGTGCCGAAGTATTTGAAGACCAGGGTGACAACGCCGAGGCTCACGCCCATGGTCACGTAGTCGTAGGCCCTTTTGCGGTCTGGAAGGGCATCCACGGCCAGGCCCAGCAGCACAAACAGCATGCCGTAGAAGAACGGCTGTGATGCAGCAAGCAGTATGTTTGCAAAGCGGACCACTATGGTCTGCCCGCCTGCTTCGACTGCCTTGACCAGGGTGATTATGAACAAGACTATGGAAAGCAGGTAGAGCAGGAATGAAATGCTCAGCGAGACAAAGGACTCCTTGATGTATTTGAACAAGGCCACAATCCTGCTCTCAAGCTTGAGGGCGCGGATGGTCAGGTAGCCCCCGAGCACCCCGAGCGATATCCTCCAGCCCGGCGCCCCAAAGAAGGCGAACATCAGCAGGGCCAGGGCGGGCAGGCCGAAGACATACTTGGCCATGCTTATATCCTCCGAAGCCCTTGAGAAGAAGCTCTTTAATGTGTAGAAGGCGCCCTTCAGCTCTTGGCCGGAGTCCACCACCAGGCGCTGTATGCTGATTATGGATACCTTCCTTTCGATGATGGGCGCCAGCATTTCGTCCTCTTTCCCGTCCCCCACCAGGATGGCCCCGTCGGCCGGGAATTTTTTGAGTACCTTGTCCAGCTGTTTGCCTATGATCCTGTCGCTCTCATAGCCCACCTTGGTTGAGCCGGTCAGGACTGCAACCTCCTTTTTCCTTTCCTTGATTTCGTCGAAAGTCTTGAGGGCTGAGAACATGGCGTTGGCATCTGTTTCGGAAGGGTCCTTCCTCAACAGCCTGACCGCTGCTTCAGAGACTGCCTTCTCCCCAATAACCGGCCCCTTGATGCCGGCTTTCCGGCCAAGGTCGTTGTCGCGATCCACGCACAGGATTAAAACTTTCATTCTGATGCAGCTATTTCAATGTCGGCCCGCTTGATAGTGCTCCTCTTGGCATATTTCATATACCTGACCGACCTTCGTGCAATGTCCTCGGATATTTCTGAGAGCAGAGTCTCAAGGGCGACTATGGCTTCAGGGCTGATGCGCTCTGCGCCCGCCTTCTTCATGAGTCTCTCAACAGCAGCAATGGGAATTGCCCGTTTCTTGGTCATGCTCTTAGTAGAATGGAAGCTATATATAACTTATCGGCGGTCCTCCGCACTATTCGAAAGTGAAGCAGCCGTTGGCTTTTTTGAACATTTCAAGCCCGCGGTTGAGCAGTTCATTGGCATAGCCTGCAGCCCTCAAATTGTAAGTCCAGTCAATATTGTTTTTGTTGGGCTTGAAGTCTATTCCTAAAATTTTAAGGCTGTCCGTCAGGGCAGTCGCCAATTTCACCTTTTCCATCCGCACTTTTTCCTTGTTGTCGAATTTGACGGTGCCTTCGCTTTCCCCTTTCAATACTTTGAGCTCGTCCACATCGAAAATCTTCCTGATGTCCATTTCACTCATTGCACCCGAATCGACCATTATTTTCACCAGGTTGTTTGAGCCCTTGTTCAAGTAATGGACCAGGGCTGCATAGTCGTCTTTCCGCATATACCCGCACATATTGAGGAAGCTCACGCCCGCAAATTTTTTCTGGAGCTCCACAGTGCTTACGACATCAATATGGGTGAGTATCATGGGAATCCACGGCCGGCACCTTTCCATTATTTCAGGCCGGTTTCTGTCTGCTGCGAATATGTACTCCATCGAAGTCATCTCCCGGGGCGTGTGCCTGAATGAAAAATCAGGAATGAGACTCTCCATGGTCGACGCATCCATTTTCAGCCTCTGCGCATTGTGGATGGCGTCGGCCGCCCATTTCATATACATCTTCAGATTGGTTTTCTGGTATATTAAATTCGCCATCACCCTGTCCCGCGATTTCCTGATCCACGATGAGTAGTGCGTCACCCAATTCCAGAATTCTTCGACCTTGCTCTTGAGATGGTTCGCAATGGCAGGGTTCATCTGCTCGGCCTTCACAAGGTCGTCAATCTGCTTGAGCTGGTCCTTTTTGTTTATTTTTGAAACTCTTTTTATTTCGTCCCCGAGTTCGTCCGACTTTTTGCTGAGCTTCTTGGCTTCTTTGGCATCGGATGCAGTGCTCATTTTTATGGAGAAGTACTCTTTGAACGGGGCCCGCTCTTTGGTCTTGAGCCTCAAAAACCATGTCATGGACATGCGCACCAAAGGGACCTGGCGTGCTATTGCCGTCCAGCTTCTGTCCGGTCCGCCGTAGTTGTCTATGAAAAGCCATTTGATTTTCTCCCAATCCCCATCCTTGAAAGCAGTGCGCTGTTCATTCAGCTTCTCCAAATCCGTTTCTATATTCAGTATTGCAGTCTTGATGTTTTGTATAGTGGTCAGCAATTCCTTGGCTTGATTTTTCTGGAAGCTTTCCTTCTGCAGCATATTGCCGTGCAGCTGGGAGGCTTCGGAGTAGGCGAAATTCTCGAACAGCTTGATGGGGGTGAGCTTCAGGCCGCCGACGCCTTGGAAGGTATCCATCCAGCTCCGGAGGACGTCCTCCACTGACAGGTTGTGGCCCTCAATTGCAATTGCGCGGGGCTGGTGCGGCGGTTCAAGGCCGAATATCGCATCTCCAACAGTGCCATGGTCATACCAGTGTCGTTGGATGGGGCCCCTCAGGGCCTGCACCGGAGGTTTTTTCCTTGTGGGCGCCCCGCCGGGCGAAGTGTCCATCCCGGTCAAATAATAAATCGAGAGCTTTGAAGTCCCGTTTTTTACCGGCTCCAGCCACTTGGGGGTCTTGTCAGCCACAATACCTATGCGAATCGGGAGCATTTAAATCTTGCTTTGGGTGAATTTCAGAGGGATACAATGAAAGGGTTCTGGACTTTGGAAGTGATATTCGTGGTTTTTTTGATGCCTTTGCTGATGTTCGTGGCTTCGACTGAGCCCCCCACAATTCCGCGCGAAACTGCAGAATTCGTACAGGACATCGCCCAGCTTTTTATGTACGGCCACAGCCCTTCCGAACTGCCGGACCTGCAGGGCAGATATACCGTATGGATTGGCGGGGAGCAGTTTTTCCCCTGCGACTATGTCTTCCGATACTGCACGGAGAGGCTTGTGGACCGAAAGGAGGTGAGGATATGCGCCGCGGCATGTTCAACCTGATTTTGTTCATGCTGATGGCATCCACCACAGTCAGCCTCTATTCCCTTCATCGACAGCTGGTTTTTCAGGAGCTCAGGAACCAGGCAATGTATCTCGATGCCGAGGAGCTTTTTTACAAGGCCCGGAATTTTGAATGGGATTTCCACACGTCCGTCCATTCAAAGCAGGATGTCCTTTCATGGCGCCGGAGATGGAATTCCGAGCAGGCCCCCATCATTTACGGATACTTTTCACAGCAGGGCATGGAATGCGTGCAGGTTGACGAGCCGTTTGAGCAGTTTGTGAATCAGGTTTTCAGGGCTGAGAATCAGACGGTATTCATGGAGTCATACGGAGCTTACAGGAGCTGCATCATCCTCCCGCTCGAAAAAGGAGGTTTTAAAACTTTCGGCGTCTTGAAATCTCCGATATGCGTTGGATGCAACTTGGTGCAGTGACATGCATTGCGCTCCTGATGAGCCCTGTTTTTGCCTTTTGCCTTGCTCCGAACGCTGCCAGATTTTTTGAAGAGCACAAAGCCCTCGACTACCGGATGGACCCGAAGCTGGCCGCCATGACTGCCATTGATTTGAGCGACAGGGTCGAGTACGGCGCCACGCGCACCTTTTGTCCGAAGCAGATTAAAAAAGGGGTGACCAATTTTTTGAAGCTTGCCGTCATGAAGAAACTTTCAATTCTTTATGTGCAGAACAATCTTTTTGTCTTTGCTGCAGCCACCCTGCCTGAAATTTTCGAAGAAGCGCTTTCACCGAAAGCAATGGGCTACCGATCCGTCCGCGAAGCCATGGCGTCCGCAATTTCGACAGCCCCCGCCAACAATGTGGATTGTGAATCCATTGACAAAGCAGCAGAGCTTTACAGCCAATATACTTACAGCAGATACGTTTCTGATGTCTGCAAAGGGGGCAACACACTCAAGGATATCCTGGCCCTGGTCAAGCCCCCAAAGTCAAACGGCGGGGCAATTGCGGTGGAGGATTTTGAAGCTGCAAGGCATGTCAACTATTTCATGGAAAATTATCTCAAATCAGAGCACCCAAACATGTGCTATCCATGCCTGGAGGAGTGGATGCGGACGGCCAAGCTCAACGAGGACAGCATCCTTGCATATTCCATCGCCGAGGTAATGAAAGAATGCCCAATTACATATCAAGTGGGGAACAAGACTATGCAGCTGTCAAAGATGGAAGGCGGGGTGGCGTTCCTTACAGACGGAGAAACAGAAGTGCCCGCTTTCAGCACTGGAGAAATTTTCCAAAATCTGCTGAACGATTCAATTTTCGGCCCCTTTCCCGGAAAGGACGACGACATGATAATTGAACTCAAGCCGGGAGCTACTTATGTCGATTCTTCGGAAAGCCCCAAAAAACTTTCTGTTTCACTCCTGGCATCAATAGCTTCCCTTGCAATCTTGGGGTATTTTGTCTGGAGGCGCCGGGATGAGGGTGCATAGGTTTTTCCTGGTTTTATTTTTGGTTGCTCCTGCTTTTTCATCCCATTTTGATGATATGGCCGTTCAAATTTCCAAAGATCCGCAACTCATGATTGAATTTGGAAGTATTCTTCAATCAATACCTGAGCTTCATTCACTCCCGCATCCCAGCGAAATGGGTGTGGCGGGGGGTGCTTTAGAAATGTATGAACGTGCTTTCAGCAATTTTCAAAGATTGTCGCAAACGGGGGGCGATCTAAAGAAACTCGGGGCGGAAATTAGTGAACGGGGGATAATGCTGAAAAATAATTGGGTCCGAAGATTTTTGTCTGAATTTTTTTCAGAAATTCACAACTCGGATGCCGGGAAAATTAAAACTGCACTCGAAAAGCGGGACAGATACATTCAAGAATACAACAAACTCTCCGAATTCAACCCCGGCCGATTTTTTTCTGTTTTGGATGGCCAAGAGGGGCTGTCCAGGTTTGCGGGGCGCATTACTATCAACGGGCAGACGTACAACCTCCTGAAATCCAACTCTAAACGCATAATTGCCCCAGCAAATTTCAAAGAAAGCGCCGAGCTGTTGCCTGCCCCCGGAGCGTTTTCAGAATCGTCCTGCACTTTTCGTTTGGTGCGCGCATCTTCATATATTGACGCAACTGCTCCGGAATATTTTCAAGAAATTTATTTGTTTGGGGCTCCAATAAACTGCGACAGCAATGTTTTTGTTCCAAAGGCCACCGCAGAGGCGTTTGTGAATTCACTTGAAATTGACGGCAAATACTTGGATGATACTTCTGAGTTTTTGTCGGAAGTCTTTGATTTTCTAAAAGGGAGCAAGAAATATTTGGACTCGCGAAGAAAAGATTTGTTCGCCTCCCTGGAAAAAACTGCAAGAGAAATTGAAGAGTTAAAATCTGCAGGCATATCCGCGCTGAATTCCAGTGAAGTTTTGGCTGCGTTGGACATAGTTCAGGTTTCCAAAGGAATGGTTGCGGTGATTTCCAACGAAAACCCTCTGGTTGCAATCGCCAACTCGTCAAATAGATTTGAGGCCGTTCACAATTTACTGACCTCATGCACTTCTTTGGGCGACTGCCTCGAAAAACAAGACAATGCTGAAATGTTGCTCCATGAATTGGAGTTGGACGCCGAATACGTTTCAAAAAGTCTTGACGAATTTAAAACGCTCTTTGAAGGGAAATGTGAATTTTATGTAAAAGCTTCAAATTCCAACGTTTCCTGTGCGTTTTACGGGCCGCGGGGCTACGTTTTGAGAAAAACGGCCGGAAGCCTTGCCAACGCATATGCCGATTATCTGCTTTTCAGCGGACAAACAGCGGAAGCCTTCGGCGTCCTGAAACAGTCCTGCCAAGCCGGCCTGAACGACTTGGAAACTTTGCTCATGAGCACAGAGCCTTTTATTTCCCGTGATTTCCTGGTGAAGCAGTTATCGCGGATTTCGAATTTTTACGATGCGATTCGGATAAGCTCTGATGTCGAGGAACTTCAGGCTTTACTGCGCGACATTGGCAATGCCCGGCACGACATAGAAAAGAAATTTTTTGTTGATAATGCTGATTTAGCTGAAGAGATTCGGCAGAAACTGCTGTGGTACTCCGAATTTTCAGATTTTTTGGATATTGATCTGGAGATTCCTGATTTAGTGAATTCACCGGTGTCCGCATTTTCAGATTTTGTCCCGAAATTGGTGGCATTGCTTGAATTTAAGGATGAGCTTTCTGATTTGGAGTTGAGAATGCAATCAAAAACAGACGAGTATTTCAGCGATATTCCAAGCAAAATCCAATGTGGACCTGAAGTCCCTCCGCTGGGAAGAGAATTCACAGTCCAGTGTAAGCTGGAAGTGAACAACACATATCCGGGAAAAATTTCCGAAGCGTTTGTGATTGACGAGTTGACTTATCCAGCCGTAAAAGCTTTGGATTCACGAAACCTGGTCTCCGGCGATTTATCTGCAGTCGAGTCTGCAGTGGGCAAAGGAACAAACATCAAAATCAAAGTTAAAAATGTGCAGGGTCCGTTGTTTTTTGAAATCCGTTATGCCTCCTCCCTTCCGCAGGCATCCTATGGGCTGTACAATGAAACTATGCACGGGGCCGTCTATGAAGCATATTACTCTGTTGAACCCGACTGCTCTACTGAAACTGCTTATCTTTTTATGCCTCATCCTCTGAACGGATTCAAGATGAATGCTTCACACGAATATTTTTTTGACGGCAAGGATATTGCTGTGAAAGTGTTTTGCGGGCAGAAACAAATGCTGAAGTTTTCCGGAAAAGCAATATCGATTAAAGTGAACGGAAATGACTTGGTCCTTGAAAATGTATTGGGCAAACCTATTCAGACCAATCTCTCCCTCCCATATGAACCCGGCTTCTCAGTTGATTCTGAATTTTTTGTAATCAACGACAGTGTCGTAATCCCGATAAATGTCACGGACAAAAAAACAATGAAAATTTTCACTGAGGTTCCGGATTCCCCGCTGTTGCGGGACAATACCTCCGGCAGGTGGCAGACAGAGGTTGCCGACGATTCTTTTGTAGAGTTTTCAGGTTTGAATTTTACTGGGGATTTGCGCGCGGCTGCCCAAGAAGCACTGAAAAGAATGGCACCCGTCCATTTGGGGTGTGTGGAAAAGGACATCGTGAAGGATGTCGTAAGCCGGTTCACTGTCCCTGCCATTGAATGTATTGTTGTGGGTGAAGCGGTTTATCAGGAGGCGGTTGATTTATTTGAGAACGAGGATTACAACGCTGTTCTTGAACTTTACCGGAAGCGCCCCATATTTCGGGATGCTGAGTTTTACCTTGCCAATGCTGCCAAATACCGGAAGGAAGCCGAGGATGCCATTGTGTTTGCCAAGAGCAGCCTGGAGGGCCCGGTTGCAAGGAGGCGCTCCCAGCCCTATGTAGATATGGCTTCCGATGCATATGCCAAAAAAGATTATATTTCGGCGGTTTACTATGCGAAATACGCAACAATCAAAGCCCCGCTCGGATTGGCCTTCAACTGGAGGCTCGTGCTGGCGCTTGCCCTGGTGGCAGTAGGCGTATGGTCCCAGACGCGGAAGAAACAGGAGCCGCTACTTTGATTTCGGCCTGCCCACCCAGACCCAAAACAAAATTCCAATAAAGAATCCGAACCACAAGGTGGTCATGCGTATGGTCAGCGTGGCCAGTGATGCAAGGGACTTGTTCATGCCGTACTGCATTAGGATTCCCGCAAGCCCCACTTCAGCAGTCCCGATTCCCCCCGGAGTCATAGAGATATTGCCGAGGAGGGTTGCCCCTGCAAAGGCAAATGCAGCCTGGAAGAAATTAAGCGGAAAATTCACAAAATGCGAAAGAATGACGATTTCCAAAACTTCAAAAGCCCACGCAAGCGGGGACAGCAGGGTGCAAAGTGAAATCAACTTCAAATCCCCAAGTTTTTCCAATTCACTTTCTATGAATTTTATTTTGTTCCTGAAAAGATACAAGATGAGCAGGACGATGGGAAGGCCCCCTGCCAAAATCAAAAGCCGGCCCGTATAATTTATTGCGACCCACACAGCTCCAATCAAGCCGATGATTGCCATGCCGATTATGTCAAAAATTCTTTCCACTACTACAGTGAATACAACAGGCTTCCTTCTGAAGCCGAACTTGCTTTTCATCAATTCAGCCTTGGCGACCTCCCCCATTTTTCCTGGGGTCACCACGAATGCGAGCCCTGCCACATACGTCCTGAAGGCGTCCCACATCGACAGGTGCATGGCCTGCCTGTCCATCAGCAGCTTCCACCTGAGCGCGCGGAAAAAATAGCCTGCCAGCGTAATGCCCGAAAGCAGCAGGAGCCATACTGGGTTCGGGAACTGCTTTACATCGCCCAGAAAAACTAAGAATCCATAGAGGATTGCGACCCCGAAGACTGCCAGCAGTTTACGCATAAAGGCTCACCAAAACTATCGCTGTGAATGCGAGGACTGTCAGGATGAGCTCTGGTTTGCGCAAGGACTCATGGACTTCGCTTCCCTTGACCGATTCCTTCAGGTGGAGAAGAAGGCCCAGCATAGCCAGCGGAAAACTCCATATCATATGCCCCCCGATGTTCATGACATATATCGCAAACAAAGTGAGGCTGACGCCCCCTGCCAATGAAATTGCAATTTCAATAATCGACTCATAGTCCCTCAGGCTGGTTTTATGGTTTGAACCTGCAATCCGGATTTCTGCAAACCTTTTGCAAAACGCAAGATAGACTGCCAATGAAAAAATGGACAGGTAGAACCATTCCGTCACCCGAATCCCGACAGCATAGCACCCTGCGAGTGCACGGAGCAGGTAGCCGATGGCGATGGCAAATGCATCAATAATCGCAATCCGCTTCAGGTAGTAGGTGTATATCAGATTCACAAAGAAATAGACGATCACCAGCTGCAGGACCCTGTAGTTGGCCAGCCATCCAAAGCCCATCCCTACCAAAAGCAGAAGCAGGAAAAACCATCGGGCCTCGCGCTCTTTAATTTTTCCGCTTGCAATCGGCCGGTTTCTTTTTTTAGGGTGGTGCTGGTCCTTTTCCTTGTCCTTCAAATCATTCCAGACATAGTTTGCGCTCGCCACAAAAGAGAAGCTCGCGAATGCAAAAAGCAGAGCAGTCCAGCTCAGCTCGAAAATTTTGCCGGAAAACAAAGGACCTGCCAGGACTATAACAGCTTTATACCAGTTGCTGGGCCTCATGGCCCGGATAAAATCGGAAGGTCTTGCCATATGCCAGAAATAAAAATAAAAGTTTAAAAAAACAAAGGTGATTGCGGAACCGCAATCACATGCCCATTCCGCCCATGCCTCCCATTCCGGATGGCATGCCCCCTGCTCCGGGGCCGCTGTCGCTGAGCTTGCTGGCTGCAATAACATCGTCGATTTTCAGTATCATGATTGCAGCTTCGCTGGCGCTCTTGATGGCCTGTCTTTTTACTTTGGTGGGTTCAACAACCCCCTTGGCAAACATGTCTTTGACTTTTCCGTCTATGACGTCCAGGCCCATTTTGTGGTTTCCCCTTTCATGTTCAGCTTTCAGCTGGACCAGCAGGTCAATTGCGTTCAAGCCGGCATTTTCTGCCAGGCTTCTCGGGATTATTTCCAGGGCCTTTGCGAAAGCTTCGATGGCCAGCTGCTCCCTTCCGCCGATTTGCCTTGCATATTTGGCCAGCCTGTTGCTGATTTCAATTTCAGCAGCCCCGCCGCCTGCAACAAGCGAACCGTCCCTTATTGCAACGGAAAGCACTTTGAGAGCGTCGTTGACAGTCCTTTCAGCTTCATCGGTTACGTGGTCAGTCCCGCCTCTGATGAGCAGGGTGATTGCCTGCGGTTCCCTGCACTCTTCAATGAAAATCATATTTTC